>DATELS010000280.1:0-3720 GCA_035276365.1 Thermoanaerobaculia bacterium | reverse complement strand
AGCGTGACCGTGGCGCCGCTCGTGAGCGACGGAACGGTCAGTTCCGCGCGGCGCGTCACGGCGTTCGTGCCGCCGTGCACGAGCGAGAGCGTGCCGCTCGACGCGGTCTTCGTCTCGCCGCGGCGCGTGAGGCGGATATCGATGGGGATCACGCCCGCCCCCGCCGGCACGATGATCTGGCGCCACACCGTCGTGTAGCCATTCGCGGAGGCGCGGATCGTGTGCGCGCCTTCCGGGAGGGCGGTGGTGTAGCGGCCGCGCGCGTCGCTCGTCTTCGTGACCGACTGCGTGGTAGCCGTCGAGAGCGTGCCCACGCGGCGCGAGAACGCGGCGGCCGGCACTTCGATCGTGATGTCGGCGCCGGCGAGCGGACGACCGGTCGTGGCGTCGTACACCTCGCCGCTGATGAAGCCTTCGCCGGGCTTGAGATCTTCGCCGTCATCGCCGAACGCGAAGAGCTGCGTGTGCGGCGCCTCGAGTTTGCGGTTCTGCTTGTCCTCGACGTCGCGCGTCACCTTCAGGGTGAACGTGCTGGTGCCGAGGTTTTCGCTCGGCGTGACGACGGCGTTTGCGCCGCTGACGCTCACCGTGCCGCCGACGACGCGGCCATCGTTCAGCACGAGTTGCACCGTGCCCGTCGCGCCGGTGGTCAGCGTCTCGGGCTTGACCTCGGTGGAGAAGACGATCGTCAACTGGTTGACGTTGCGATCGTAGGAGGCGCGCAGGACGCGCGGTCCCGTGCAGTCGAGGTTGAGCTTCAGTTCCGCGGCGGCGGAGAGCGTGCCGTCCGCGCCGACCGTGCGGACGCGGATGACGTGATAGCCCGCCTGTCCGGACAGCGGAACCTTGTACGAGAACGCGCCGGTGGATGACGCGTTCGTCGTGAAGTAGATCTGGCCGTAGTCGAGGCGCACGCGCGCGCCGGGGATGGTGGTGCCCTTCACTTCGACGAGCTGATCGCAGATGCGCGCGTACGTGGTCGTGAGCGTCGGCGCGGTTGCGGGAGCGCTCGTGGCGGCGACGAAGCTGCTGTCGAGTGCCGTGGCCAGCGACTGTTGCGCGAGGTCCTTCGCGCTCGTGGCGACCTTGATCGTGTAGCGCTCGCCCGGCGTGAGCGTTGTCGCCGGCGCGAACGTGAGCACATCCTTGTCGAGCAGCGTCTTGCCGCTCACCGGCACGCCGGCCGAGTTCTCGAGGCGGAACGCGGCGATCGTCGAGGCGCGGTCCATCGGCGCGGAGAACAGCACGAGCACGACCACGCCCGGATCGACTTCGAATGCGTTCGCGGCCGGGAACGTCTCCAGCACCTTCGGTGCATCCGCGAGCTTGTACACGCGCAGCGAGTCGAAGCCGCCGTCGCCGCCGCCCGGCTGGGCGATGCGCGCCACGACCGGCGTCATGCCGCCAGGGAGGTTGGAGAACGTGATGTCGGCGGTGAACGTCTTTGCGGTTCCGTCAACGGTGGCGGTGACGCCGTTCACGTCGATCGTCGAGCCTTCTTCGCCGCGGAACGTGCCGCTCACGCGGAACGTGTCGCCCTGCGATGCGGGGAAGTAATCGCCGTCCGCGGGATCGGTGATCGTGACGACGGGCGACGTCGAGAGATAGCGCACGGCCACTTCGGCACGCGCGAGGCGGCCGGTGCGATCGCGACCCGTGACGGCGATCGTGTTGTCGCCCGACTGCAGCGGGACATTCCGCGCCACGAACTTGCCGGTCGTGTCGCTCCACGGCGTGGCTTGTACCGCGCCGGCGAAGCCGGCCACGGCCAGCGAAGCGGGATCGAGGTTCGCGTACGTGCCGCTGATGTCCGTGGTCGACGCGCCGCTGACGAAGCCGGGCACCGGAGAGCTGATCGAGATCGCGGGGGCGTCGCCGAGGTACGTGATGCGGCGCGAGGCGATGGCCATGCGGCCGGCGCTGTTGCGAGCGCGCGCCACGAGCACGTTGATGCCGTCGGTGAGATGCACGTCGGCGAGCGACCACGTCGAGCCGTTGATCGTCGCGGCTTTGCCGTTCAGATCGACGCTTACGGCGCCGTTGCCGAGGGTGCCGGTGACGGTGATCGTGGCGTCGTGCGTGACTGCGTCTTCGGTCGGCGAGGTGATCGTGACGCTCGGCTCGTTCGTGACGCGGATCAAAGTGATCGTGATCGGATCGCCTTGCGGCGTGCCGTCCGCATCGGTGCAGGCGATGGTGACCGTGTTCGGCCCTTCCTGCGGCAGCTCGACGCTGGCGCAGAACGAGCCGTTGGAAAGCTTCGCCGCGACGCCGTTCACCTTCACGCCGGCCGCCCCGCCGGAGCGGCCGACCAGCTCAACCTTCTGTTGTCCGATGATCGACTGGTCGGGCGGATCGAATGCTTCCAGTCTGCAGCCGCCGACGCCACCGGTGCCGACGTAGAACGTCTTCTCGATCCGCGCCTCGTTGCCTGCGGCATCGCGCGCCGTGAGGATCGCGGTGTGTCCGCCGTTCGCGGGGATCGTCACCGGCGAGGTGACGGCGTTACCGTCGATCGTGAGCGCGAAGGCGATGGCGACGTTCTTGTCTTTCGCCTCGCCGCTGATCACCGCTTGCGTACCGAAGCCGGCGCCGTCTTCGAACTCGGTGTTCGACTCCAGGATGCGCACCGTCGGCGGCGTAAAGTCGGCGATGACGCGTGCGGTCACGCTGGTCGACTTGCCGCCTTCCGTTGCCGTGGCGGTGATGAGCGCCTCCCCTTCCGCGAGCGTCGCGCCGGTCAGGCGGAACGTGCCCGCAGGATCGGTGGCGACATTCGCCGCGGCGGCGGGAGGAACGGTGACCGCGACGCTCGACGATAGACGCAGCACGCGGCCGCTGACGTCGAGCTTGGGACGGTTCGTGACGTAGTTGTCGGGCGGGAACGTGAGCACGAGCGCGGGTCCTGCTCCACCGCGCGTGACGGTGATGTTCGCGTTGCCGCTGTTGCCCGCCGCGTCGTAGCCGATCGCGGCGATGACGGTCTCGCCGAAGTCGAGGACGACGTTCGCGGCCAGCCAGGAGTTGTCGGACTGCTTGGTCGCCGTGACTCCGTTGACGGAGACACTTACGGCGTCGCCCGCGGTCACGCGGACATCGGTGCGATCGACTTCGAACGCCGCGCCGTTCGCGGGCGAGACGATGACGACCTGCGGTCCGGTGCGATCGATCGTGAAGTGACGCGTAACGCTGTTCGTCGTGTTGAACACACTGTCGGTGGCCGTGGCCACGATCGTGTGCGGGCCGCTGGCCGTGACTTCGCTGCCGCTGGTGAACGGCGCGCCGTCGAGCGTCGCCGTCGCCGAGACGTTCGTCTCGAACACGCGCACCTCGGGCTTCGCGTTGCGCGTGAAGACCGTGCCGTCGACGAGCGAGGCGCCGCCTTCCACGATGTCGACGAGAGGCTTCGACGTCTTGATGCCCAACGTGTACGAGCTGTGGCCGATGTTGCCGGCGCGATCGACGAGGTCGAGCGTCAAATCATTGACGCCGTTCGCGAACCCGGCGTCGAGCGTGAACGTGCCGTTGACGACGCTCGTCGTCACGCCCTTGCCGACGAGGCGCACTTCCACCGCGTCCGCGTCCGTCGTGCCGCTCAGCGATGCCGGCACGTCGGTGACCTTCGAGCCGCTGGCGGGCGTGAAGCTGAGGAAACGCGGCGCGGTGAGATCGATCGTGAACGAAAGCTCGCGCGAGAACTCGTTGCCCGCGCAATCCTTC
>DATELS010000279.1:0-11711 GCA_035276365.1 Thermoanaerobaculia bacterium | reverse complement strand
TCGTAGAGATGAAGGTCCGAGCCGCAGATTGCGGTGGACGTGATCTTCACGATCGCATCGCGCGGATCTTCGATCGTCGGATCGGGAACGTTGTCGACACGCACATCACCCTTGCCATGCCACACCAGTGCTCTCATCGGGTTTTCCATTTGCTTGAAGCGCAAAAGAGAGTTCTTCAATTTACAGTCCAAGAAATTTCAGGCTCTGAACGTGCAGGCCGGAATGGCATGAAGCTCCGGCAGATGGATCGGCGATTTCTCGCGCGTGAAGACGACCCGGAGGACATCGAGGTCGCGCGGACGAACGGATGCTACGTCTATGACGAGCGCGGCAAACGCTACATCGACTTTCTGTCGGGATGGTGTGTCGGCAACTTCGGGTGGGGCAACCGCGAGATCGCGAAACCGCCGCGGCGCAGGCGGCCTGACTATGTCAACCCCGAATACCTTTACCGCCCGTGGGTGGAACTGGCCGAATTACTGGCGGAGATCACTCCCGGCAAACTGGAGAAGACATACCGCGCGACCGGCGGTTCGGAGGCGGTCGACATCGCGCTGCAGGTGGCCATGGCTTCGACCGGCCGGCGGAAATTCGTCGCCGTGGAAGGGAGCTACCACGGCAACACGATCGGAACGATCAGCGTCGCAGGATCGGAGGGCCGCGAGCCGTATCCGAACCGGCTTTCGAACTGCCTCACGATCGCGCCGCCCCTCGGCCAGCACGCCGCCGAGCGGCTGGCGCGCCTGCTCGCGAAACGCGACGTCGCCGCGCTGATCATGGAGCCGATCAGTTGCAATCTCGCGGTGATGGTTCCGGAGGATGACTTCATGGAACGCGCACGGCAGCTCTGCCGGCGCTACGGCACGTTGTTCATCGCCGACGAGGTGGCGTGCGGATTCGGCCGCACGGGGAGAGTCTTCGCGTCCGAGCACTTCGATCTCCAGCCCGACATCCTCTGCATGGGAAAAGCGATCACCGGCGGTTACGCCCCGATGGGCGCGACGATCGTGACGCAGAAAGTGGCGAAGTCGGTCGAAGACAAAATCGGCGTCTGGTCGACGTATGGATGGCATCCGGCGTCGGTCGATCTCGCGATCGCGACGGTCCGCTGGCTGAAGAAAAACAGCGCAACACTCATGCGCCACGTTGACGAGATCAGCGCCTACATCGCCGACCGCCTCGGCGCGATGAACTTCGAAGAGATCCGCATTCGCGGGATGGCCATCGCGGCCGACACCGGCGATGAAGGCGCCGCGTCGAAGATCGCCGAGCGCTGCAGAAAAAACGGCCTGCTCGTGACCACCTCCGGCGCCGCCATCACGATGTTCCCACCACTCACGCTCGAACGGCGGACGGCGAAGCAGGGGCTCGACATCCTGGAATCCGCGCACGCTTGACCATCCGAACGGCGCTGCGTACGCTCGTCTGCGAGCCAGGCGAATGAAGCGTCTTCCCTTCGGAATCGTGAGTGGTCTTCTATTCGGCGCAATCGACGTCGCCCTGATGCTCCCTCTGCAGTTCCAGGATCGCACGACCGCATTTGCGGCCGCATTCGCCAGCCGATTTGCGATCGGTGTTCTTGCAGTCACGGCACAAATGCCGCTGCCCGCATGGGCTCGAGGGCTCGTCGTCGGCCTTCTGATCAGTCTTCCCGACGCAATCATCACCAAGGCGTATGCACCGATTCTTGCGACCGGCGTGATCGGCGGAACGCTCATCGGCTGGGCCGCGGAGAAATGGGCGCGCCCGGACTAAGCTGTGTTCATCGATACTCCCTGGTTCGAGCCCAGGCGGCCACAGCCAATTTCTGCGATGATCGGCGTTTCACGACTTCGCTTCCAACTGTCGCCCGGCGCGGCGCGCGTCACGCATTCACTGCCGGACGCGATTTTGGCGATGCTCTTCGCGCTCGCCGCGGCGGCCGCGCTCCTTCCGGAGAACGCGGTCACGCACTCGATCCTGCAGGGCCGCTATGAGCTCTACTTCGCGATGTACGTCGAGGCGGGCTTCCTCATTCTGCAGTTGGCGCTCGTCGACTACGCGACGCGTCTCGACAAGCCGCTGACGACGGGGACGATCATTGTCATCGTCGTCGCGCTCTCGCTCTTTCTCGGATTGCCGCTGGAGGTGCTGCGCGCGGCGTGGTCGAAGGGCGCGTTCGTCTTCGTGACCATGCTGCTCTCGCTCTTCGAACGCGGCGCGATCCTCCGCGATATGCCGGCGCGTCCGCGCATCGAGAAGATCGCCGCGCGAGCCTTGATCTCGAATCGCATCGTGACCGCGGCGACGCTGCTCGGGTCGTTCGTCGCCGCGGTCATCATCGTCGTCGCGCTGACGCCGCGCGAGTGGCCGGACGAGTCGTGGCCGCCCCTGGCCGCGGGCGCCGTCTACTTCGCCATCGCCGCGTTCGACGACTGGCGTGTCCGCGGCCGCCGCTTCGCCGAAAATCCGCGCACGCTTTTCGGCTACGAGGTGCTGCGCATCAAGCAAACGGACAAGTGATCCGGATCGTCTCCGCGACATGTATCTTTGTGTCCGGATGGCAATCCTCATCGCCACACAAGGCTGGAACTACACGGCGTGGGTGGGACCGTTTTATCCGCCCGGCACGCGCGCGCCGGAGTTTCTGTCGACGTACGCGCGCATGTTCCGCGGCGTCGAAGTCGACTCGACGTTCTACGCGATTCCCGACGCGAGCACCGTGCGCGCGTGGAACGAGCGCACGCCGCGCGATTTCACGTTCGCGCTGAAGATGCTGAAGCAAGTGACGCACGAGCGCCGCCTGCGCGATGCCGATGATCTCGTGCACGAGTTTCTCGACCGCGCGCGCGAGCTCGGGCCGAAGCTCGGACCCGTGCTCCTGCAAATGGGGCCCGACTTCGCTCCGGACGAGTTACCCGCGCTCGAGCGCTTTCTTCCGACGCTGCCGCACGACCTGCGCTTCGCCGTTGAGGTGCGCCAGAGTCGCTGGACGCGCGCCGACGTCCTGCCGCGTCTCCTCGATGTGCTCGCGCGTCATCGCGTCGCACTCGCACTGAGCGATGGCCGATGGATCGCGCGCGAGACGATGCTCCACCTGACGCAGCAGCCGAACGCGGACTTCCTGTACGTCCGCTGGATGGGTCCTGACCGCGAGATCACCGACTACTCGCACCTCCAGTTCGATCGCTCGGAAGAAATCCGCGCGTGGGCGGAGGCGCTGAAAAGCGCGGCCAACACGAAGGAGATCTACGGCTTCTTCAACAACCACTTCGCCGGCCACAGCCCCGCGAACGCGCGCGAGATGCAACGGCTCATGGGGCAGCAGCCGGTCGAGCCGGAGTCGCTGCGCGTACAGCGGTCGCTGTTCTAGCCGGCGTCACGACGACGTTCTAACGAGTACACTTCCGCTCATGGAGCTGACCCGTACCGAGGTGGATGCGATGCTCCGGCGCGCAGACGAGGCGCGCACGAAGCTGCGACGCGCGACGCGCGAGCTGCAGCGATTCGGCGAGCAGGCGATGGCCGCGCGCGACGCACGCGCTACGCCGGCGGAGCGGCCATCCAATGGCGATCGATCTCGATGATCCGATTGCGGTCATGCTCGCAGCCGCGACTGCTCTCGAGCGCGCCGGCGCCGCGTGCGCCGCGTACGGCGGTCTCGCCCTCGGGATGTACGGTGAGCCGCGCGAAACGCGCGACGCCGATTTTGCGATCCTGGGCGTCGATCTCGAGAAAGCGCGTCTCGCGCTCTCGAACCTGGGAGTGGACGTCGTCATCGCATTCTCGAGTGTGCGATTCGGCGGATCGAACGTCTCGCGCCTGACTCTCGTCGGCGGCGAGCAAGTCAACACCGTCGATCTCGTGACTGCGCGGTCTGCGCGTTATGCAGCGAACGTCCTCCGGCGTGCGGTCACGGGATCACTGCGCGGCCAGGAGATTCGTGCGACGTCACCCGAAGACTTCGTGATTCTAAAAGTCCTCGCGACGCGTGATCGCGATCTCGAAGATGCGCGGACCGTGATTGCGAAACAGCGGACACGTCTGGACCATGCGCTGGTACGCGACGAGATTCAACAGCTGATCGAAGAGATTCCGGATCACGACATTCGCGACCGTTACGCGAAATTGTCGTGAGTCAGAGCAACCGCTCACGACGACCTCTAGCCGTCCGTCTCGATCACCGGCTCCAGCCCGTACTTGCGCACCATCGGCGCGAAGCGCGCGTCGTCGCGCAGCGGGTTGAAGCGCGGCTCGACGGGCAGGAACCACAGCCACGCGTTGTGCTCCGCCAGTCCTTCTTCGAGCGCGGCGAATGCATCGTCGATGCGGTGCAATCCCGAGTACGCGATGGCGAGGTTGTACTTCGACACATAGCGCTGCGCGCTCATCGCCAGCATCTCGCCGATGATGCGCTCCGCGTCGGCGGTGCGTCCCGCGAGCGCGTACGAGTGCGCGAGCGCGCCCATGTACAGCGACGCCGCCGGTCCCGCGATCTCGATCGTCTTCTCGTGGTGATGCACCGCCTCGTCGTGATCGCCGCGCTGCTCGAGCGCCATCGCCAGGTAGTAATGCCCCGGCGCGAACGACGTCTCCGTCTCCAGCACGGCGCGATAGCGCGCGATCGCGTCGTCGTAGCGGCGCGCGATGTAGAGCGGAATCCCCGCGGCGATGTTGATGATCGGCGAGAGCGGATCGAGCGACTGTCCGAGCTCGATGAGCTCCAGTCCGCGCCGCGTTTCTCCACGCCCGCACGACAACAGCCCGAGCCAGTGCGGCGCCCACGGATAGTTCGGACTGATGCGCATCGCCTCCTCGAGCTCGCGCTGCGCGGTCTCCCAGTCCCATTCGAACAGCCCCGCGGCGTAGCCGAGCGTGGCGTGAGGATCGGGGAGGTTGGGATCGAGCTCGATCGCGCGTCGCGCGGCCGCTTTCAGTTTCGGCAGCACCTCGCGCGGCGGGAGCGCCTGCATGAATCCGAGCATCACGAACGCGTCGGCGAGTCCGGCGTACGGCAACGCGAACATCGGGTCCTGTTCGACGGACAACTGAAACAAATTGATCGCCTGCTTCACCGCCTCGGGATGCCTCTTGATCCACTGGAAGCGTCCCTTGAGATACAGGTGCTGCGCCTCCGTGTCCGCGGAGCGCTTCTTCTTCGGTGCGCGCCGCGTCGTCGTCGCGCCGCGCGCGCGCAGTCGCTCGGAGAGATCGGTCGCGATCGACTCTGCGAGCGCCGCGACGTGTCGCGCGGGACGCGTGTACTTCGATGAGAAGAGCGAGGAGCCGTCCGCCGCGGAGATGAGATCGACGTCGACGTGCAGGTCCGCGTCCGTCGTGCGCGCGCGCACGCCCACCACCGCCGCGACATTCAGTTCCTTCGCAACGCGCCGCGGATCGGCGTCGGACGCATACCGCGCCGTGCTCGGTGCGACGACGCGCAGACGGCGCACGTCCGAGAGCGCGCTCGCGATTCCCTCGACGAGGCCCTGCACGACGTAGTCGACGTCTTCATCCGCGAACGCGACCACGGCGACCGAGTCGACGACCGGCTTCTGCCGCGACGTCGTCGGCTTCGCGCGCGTCGCCGCCATCTCCTCCGTGCGCATCTTGCGCGTGCGCGAGACGGGACGGTTCTTCGCGTGGCGCAGCGCCTCGAGGAACATCGCCGCGGTGGCGTAGCGCTTGGCCGGCTCCTTCGCCAGCGCGCGGCGGATGATCGGTCCGAGGGGCGCGAAGTCTTCGTCGCGGATCGGCGCGGGGTCTTCGAAGAGGATCGCGGTGATCGTCTGCACCGCGCTGTCGCGGTCGAACGGGCGGAAGCCCGTGGCCATCTCGTACATCACGACGCCGAGGCTGAAGATGTCCGTGCGGCCGTCGACGGGAGCGCCGCGGAGTTGTTCCGGCGACATGTACGGCGCGGTGCCGGTGACGACGCCCGGGCGGGACATCAGGACGTCCGTCGATCCGTCCATCGGCTCCGCGAACTTCGCGAGTCCGAAGTCGAGCACCTTCACCTGTCCGCGCGGCGTGAGCACGATGTTCGGCGGCTTGATGTCGCGATGCACGACGCCGTGGCTGTGCGCCTCGTCCAGCGCGGAGCAGACCTGCATCGCGATGTCGAAGCACTCCGCGGGCGCAAGGCGTCCCTGTTCCAAGCGCTCGAAGAGCGTCTCGCCTTCGATGTACTGCATGACGATGTACGGGCGGCCGTCATGCTCGCCGACTTCGTAGATCGTGCAGACGTTCGGATGATCGAGCGCCGCGACCGCGCGCGCCTCGCGCAGCATGCGGCGCTTGGCGTCGGAGTCGCGGCTGCCGGCGTCGGGGAGGATCTTGATCGCGACGCGGCGCGCGAGCCGCGTGTCGTCCGCGAGGTAGACCTCGCCCATCCCTCCCGCCCCGATGAGGGAGAGGATGCGGTACGGCCCGAGGGATTCCGGGAGAGACGTCACGAAATCACATGCTGCCACAAGCTCCGCAATATTGACCCCATTTCACCCGTTCACTACACTCGCTTCCCCGCTGCCGTCAGGCGCTCGAGGCGACGTAGCCAAGTGGTAAGGCAGAGGTCTGCAAAACCTTCATCCGCCGGTTCGATTCCGGCCGTCGCCTCCAATTTCGCCGTCCCTCGCGGCTTCGTCTTCAAGACTACCGTCGAGTCGCATGGATGGCTGCGCCTCGCGCCATTCCGCTGGTCGCCCGACGAAGAAATCCTGCGTCGCAAAGAAGTGCTGCCCGAGGGGATCGTCAGCCTCGAGATCTCGTGCGATGGAAAACGATTGCATGTGCGCGGCGCGCGCGAGTCCGACGTCCTCCGCGCGCGCATGACGCGCATGCTGCAACTGCACGTCGACACCACCGAGTTCCTGGCCATGGCCGCGCAGTCGCCACGTCATCAGTGGGTCGTGCGCGCCGGCTTCGGACGTCTTCTCTGCGGCACGACGCTCTGGGAAGACGCGGTGAAGATCATCGCCACGACGAACACCATGTGGCGCCAGACCGTGCGCATGGTCGAGCTGCTCGTCGCCAAATGCGGACGCGAAGGCGCGTTCCCGGAACCCGATGACATCCTAAAGTTTTCGGAGTCCGAGCTGCAGAACGACTGCCGCCTCGGCTATCGCGCGAAATCGATTCATCGACTCGCGCAGGTCTTCGCAGACGGATTCGAAAGCGACGGCTCGTACGAGTCGTACCTGAAGTTGCCCGGCATCGGTCCGTACGGCGCGGCACATCTCCTGGCGATGGATGGGCGTTATGACTTCATCGCCGTCGATACTGAATTCCGGCGCTACGTCCGCGAGACGTATCACCGCGGACGCCGCGTCAGCGACAAGGCGATGCTGCGGCATTACGCGAAGTGGGGACGCTGGAAGTACCTCGCGTACTGGTCGGAACTGATGGCGGAGGGATTGCAGCCGGACCCGGCTCGGGGCGAGGACAAGTAGTGTACTCCGCTCTCCGCGGATTCGGAATATTGACCGCGGGCCGTCCCGTTTGGATAATTCTGTTAGCGCACGTAAATATAAGCTGCTGATTTTGCAATAGTTTACGTGCTTCGCAGGGAGAGGCGCGTGGACGACAAGATCAAGCAGCTTCTGCAGGACCTCGGCACCGCGATCAATGAGTCGATCTCCGGATCCGACGACGTGAATCGCCACATCCAGAAAATCCGCGACGAGGGTTATGACCTCTACGTCGTGCTCGATGCGACGATCGGTCTGAACAAACAGGATGGCGAAGAAGAGGCGACCGCGGTCGCGGTCGCGCCGTCCGAGCCGCCGAAGGAAGTGCAGTTCCGCATCAACGTCAACGATCTCTCGCTCCTCCGCTCCCTCGGCATCGACCCTACGCGCAAGGTGCGATCGGCGCGGCGCGTCGAGCCGCTCGCTCAAACCAGTGACGAATCTGTATGACCTTCCGCCCGCGCAACTCGAAGCGACACTCGCCGAGGTCGTGACACCGGCGTTTCGCGTCAAGCAAATCGAAGAATGGATGCACGTGCGCGGCGTCGACTCGTTCGACGCGATGACGAACGTGCCGAAAGACATCCGCGCGAAGCTCGCGGAGCGCTTCACGCTCGCGTTGCCCGAGGTCATCACGAAGACGGCGCCGGCGTCGGATGGAAGTCAGAAGTATCTCTTCGCCCTCGGCGACGGCAATCGCATCGAGAGCGTGTACATGCCGATGGGAGACAGGACCAGCATCTGCCTCTCGTCGCAGGCGGGATGCGCGGTCGGCTGCACGTTCTGCGTGACCGGCTTCTTCGGCGCGGGCCGCAACCTCACGCCGTCCGAGATGCTCGGGCAGTTCTTCGTCGTGCAGCACGAGCAGCAGATTCCGGCCGAACGGATGAACGTCGTGTTCATGGGCATGGGCGAGCCGCTGCTCAACTTCGACCATCTCGTGACGACGCTCGACGTGCTGTACAAGAACCTCGCGCCGCGGCGCATCACCGTGTCGACGTCGGGCATCATCCCGGGCATCGAGCAACTGGCGAAGCTCGAGCGGCGTCCGAATCTCGCGATCTCGATCAACGCGCCCGATCGCAAGCGGCGCGAGGAGATCATGCCGATCACGTCGAAGTATCCGCTCGAGGAGTTGATGGCGTCGCTGCGGCGCTTTCCGCTCGAACGCGGACGCGATCTGACGATCGAGTACGTGCTGCTCGCGGGCTACAACGACTCGGCGCACGACGCGGTCGCGCTGGCGAAGCTGATTCGCGGACTGAATGCGAAGGTGAACGCGATTCCGTTCAACGAGGATGCGAATCTTCCCTCGTGGATGAAGCGTCCATCCGATCGCGAGATCGATCGCTTCGTCGATACGCTCGTACGCAACGGAGTGCGCGTGACCGTGCGCCGCTCGAAGGGACGCGACATCGCGGCCGCCTGCGGACAACTGCGCGGCAAGGAAATCGCCAAATCAAGGGCTACCGGCGGACGCCCTCTGCGTACAGCATCGGAACCGTCATCCGCAGCGGGCTCGCGTCGTTGAGCTTCTCTTCGAGCCGCGCGTAGATCGCGCGATCTTCCGTCACACCGCGCCATCCCCACAGAAAGAACGTCACGAGCGGATGCCGCAGCAGCGCCGCGCCGTCCGCGAACGGCAGCGGGAACGAGCTCTCGACGACGCGCGTCAACGCGAAGCCCGCGTTCGTGATCAGCTCTTCGATCGTCGCGCGCGTGCCGCGATGCGCTTCCTGCGCATCGAGCTTCGGACGCAGCTCGTCCGGAATCACGTTGCGAAAGATCGCGTAGAACTCGGCCATGTGTCCCGTGAGGTTCGTCGTCACGACGACGCGTGCGCCGTCGCGCGCGACGCGATGGCACTCGCGCATCGCCGCCGGCGGATCGTCGAAGTTGTTGATGCCGAGGTTGGAGGTGATGAGGTCGAAGGACTCGGAGTCGAAGGGCATCGATTGCGCGTTCCCGTTTACGAGCACGACGTTGCGATCGTTGTACACCGTGCGCTTCGCGTTCGCGCGCACGAGCGCCTCGGCCCACGTGTCGATGCCAATGAAGCGCGACGATGGCCCGTGCACGTGCGCGAGCTCGAAGAGCGGAAAGCCCGCGCCGCACGCGACGTCGAGTCCGCGGATGTTGCGTCGCAGCTCGAGGTTGTCGAAGAGCAACGCGCCGAAACGCGAGCCCCAGAACGAGAGCTCGTCGTACGCGTCGTACGCGAAGCGCGGATGCAGCCAGCCGACCGGACGATCGAGATACTCGGTCATGCGAGCGCGAACGTCTCCAGCGGCGTGTGAATCGCGCCCTTCGGATGCAGCTCGCTCGAGTACAGCGTGACGGAGTCGACGGAGAACGGCTCGGAGCGATACTCGCGCAGCGATTTGTTGAAGAGGTCCGTCGACATCGGCGGCCACGGATCGCGAATGCGCATCATCGTGAGATGCGGGCGGAACTCGCCGCCGTCGAGCGTGACGCCGTGCTTCGTGACGACGTCGCGCACCGCGCTCGCGATCGATTTGAAGTGCGCGTCGGGCGCGAGTCCGATCCATCCCACGCGCGCGCGTCGCGCGTTCGGAAAGAAGCCGGAGCCTTCGAGATGCGCATCGAACTTCGCGATCTTCGCGAGCGCGGTCGTGAGCGACGGCGCCATCTTCTCGATCAGCGATTCATGCTGCTCGCCGAGGAAGGCGAAGGTGACGTGTTGCGACTCCTCGCGCACCCACGACGCGGCCGGGAGTCGCGGGCGCAGTCGCGTGACGCGCTCGTTGAGGTCACGAAGGACCTCCGACGGAAATCGTGACGCCAGGAACAGACGCATTGGACGGATGCGTCCGCAAGTTTACTCCGAGCCCGTCAGGAACTCCGGCGTGAAGATCTCCGCGATCCTCTCCTCGGGCAACAACTGTTTCTCGCGCAAGAGATCGGGAATGTGCTTCCCGGTCTTCACCGACTCCTTCGCGATCTCCGCCGCCGCGGCGTAGCCGATGATCGGATTGAGCACGGTGACGAGCGACGGCGAGCTCGCGTAGTACGACTCCGCGCGCTGGCGATTCGGCTCGATGCCGCGAATGCATTTGTCGATGTAGACCGGCAGGAAGTTCTTCAGGATCTCGATCGAGAACGTGAGCTCGAACGCCATCAGCGGCATCATCACGTTGAGCTCGAGCTGCCCCGCCTGCGACGCGTACGCGACCGCGGTGTCGGCGCCGACGATGTGGAAGAGCACCTGGTTCATGCACTCGAGAAGCGACGGATTCACTTTGCCGGGCATGATCGAGGAGCCGGGTTGCACCGCGGGAAGGAGGATCTCCGCGAGTCCGGTGAGCGGTCCCGAGGAGAGCAGGCGCAGATCGTTCGTGATGCGCGTGAGCTCGAGCGCGAGATTGCGCAGCGCCGCGGAGACGGCGACGACGGGAAGCTGCGACTGCATCGCCTCGCGCATGTCGTCGGTTGCCTTGAACTCGAGTCGCGTCGACTCGTTGAGATGACGGATGAGCGCTTGACGATATCCGCGCGGCGCGTTCATGCCGGTGCCGACCGCGGTGCCGCCGATGCCGAGGATGAGGAGCTCGTTCGAAGCATCGGAGAGGATGCGCGTCGCGCGGCGCACGGCGGCGGCGTATGCGCGGAATTCCTGTCCGAGCGTGACCGGCACCGCGTCCGCGAGATGCGTGCGGCCGGACTTGATCACGTCCGCGAACTCCGCGCCTTTCTCGTCGAACGTATCGCCGAGACGCTGCAGCTCGGGCATGAGCCGCGCGAGGAGCATCACGCCCGCGACGCGGATCGCAGTCGGGAAGACGTCGTTCGTCGACTGCGCCATGTTGACGTGATCGTTCGGATGCACGGGCTTGTACTCGCCGAGCTTGCCGCCGAGGGAGACGTTCGCGAGGTTGGCGAGCACTTCGTTGCAGTTCATGTTGAACGACGTGCCGGCGCCGGCCTGGAAGACGTCGACGACGAAGTGCGGGCGGAAGCTCGCGAAGTCGCCGAGCACGCGATCGCAAGCGGCGATGATCGCGTTCGCGATTTGTTCGTCGAGCGCGCCGAGCTCGCGATTGGCGAGCGCCGCCGCGCGCTTGATGAGGATGAACGCGCGGATGAACGTCGGATGCTCGCGCAGTCCGCTGATCGGATAGTTCTGCACCGCGCGCTGCGTCTGCGCGCCGTACAACGCTTCCGCCGGAACCTGAACTTCGCCGAGGGTGTCTTTTTCGATTCGCATGGTCACGCCTTGAGTGCTGCAAGGCGCGCGCGCGATTCCTC
>DATELS010000278.1:0-8161 GCA_035276365.1 Thermoanaerobaculia bacterium | reverse complement strand
GCCGCAGCCCGTCGCCGCGAGCGGCAGGAAGAAGCCGCCGTACGTCGTCGCCTGAAAGTCCGTGTCGCGTTTGTGGTCCGCATACTTGAGGCCGAACTTGATCGACTTCACCGCACCCGCGTTCATCGACTTCTCCGCGTCGACGTACGAGTACGACTCCTTGTCGTCATTCGTGATGTGGTGCAGCGACGCGAAGTCGAATTCCATCTGCGCGGGATTGCGCGGATCGACGTTGAGGAAGTGCACCTGCGGCGTCTTTCCGCGCAGGTCGTAGCTGAACGAAGCGGGCGCGCCGAACTCCACGAACGGCTGTGCGTCGGTGTCGCCGTCCGCCTTCGTGTGACCGACGTCGAAGTGCAGAATCCACGAGTTGCTCGCGGTGAACGTGCCGTCGATGTCGCCGTACCACGTCTTCGCGAACGCCTTGCGATCGATCGCGTCATACACGACGCCGCGTCCCTGCGTGCCGTTCGCGGCGGAGGAGATCGTGCCCGCGACGACCGTGTCGTCGATGACGCTCGTGTTGGTCAGCGTGCCGCCGCCGCCGAGCGCGTTCGAGCCCCAGGCGAGGTAGTTCTGGTTGATGTTGTCGGCGCCGAAGCGCGACCAGAATCCGTTCACGTTGAGCTCGAGGCGACTCGTCGGACGGAACTGCAGCGCCGCGTCGAATGCCTTGCGCTCGCGCTCCTGCTGGAACAGCGCGGAGCCGATGAGCGACGGCACGAGCAGGCCGCTGCCCGTCTGCGGGAAGTAGCCGAGGACTTCGACGCCGTCGCGGCGGATCTGGCGTTTGTCGAGGACGGCGGAGAAGAGCACGCCCACGTTCTCCGCGGCATTCTTCCAGCTCACGAGCGCGGAGACGTTCGGATCGTTCGAGCTCGACTTCTCGGTGTATGCGTCCTGGATCGATGCGCTGATCGCGAGCGGTTTCAGATCGAGCGGCTTGCGCGTCTTCACATCGATCGTGCCGCCGATGCCGCCTTCATCGAGGTCCGCGGTCGGGCTCTTGTAAACCGTCAAGAGTCCGATGAGCTCCGAGGGGAGGAGGAGGTAGTTGAAGCTGCGGGTAGCGGCGAGCTGCTCCAGCACGAACCAGTCCGCGACCGCGACGTTGTGTCCATTCACCGTCGTGTGCACGAGGTTCGGCGCGACGCCGCGCAGCGAGACGCGTTCGCCTTCGCCGAACTCGCGGTTGATCACCACGCCCGGCACGCGCTGCGCCGCCTCGGCCAGGTTGCGATCGGGCAGCTTGTTCACGTCCTTCGCGGCGACGGCGTCGACGATCGCAGGTGACTCGTGCTTGACCTTCACCGCCTCGCGCAGCGACTCGGCCATGCCCACGACCGTGATCTCCTCGGCCACCGGCTCGACCTGTTCGGACTGCGACTGTTGCTGGGTCTTGTCGTCGGGAGGGGGCTGCGTCTGGGCCGCCAGAGTCGAGGACCAGCACAACAACGCCGCAGCCAGCCATGTGAGAATCCTGGGTCGCATACGATCATCCTCCTAAACCGATTTAGCTCGTTTGCTAAATCGTTTTAGCTCACTTCGCGATTCACGTCAACAGGGACGTTGCTTTCGGGATTGTTTTCCGCATTGTTTTCTGGACGCGCGGAGGCTCCTCATAGTAATCAGAGGTTCGAGCCATGATCCTCGGCAGACGGGCCATCGCCGCTCTCGTCCTGAGCGCCGCCGTTTTTCTCATCGCGTCGTGCCGCTCGGCGCAACCGGGCGTCGCGGCGGCGAGCTGCGACAACGCGTCGCTGACGGCGCATCCGGCGCTGCTCGTGCTCGCGCCGCATCCGGACGACGAGACGCTCGGCTTCGCGGGACTCATCGATGCGTACGCGCGCGCCGGCAAGCCGGTGACGGTGGTCGTGGTCACGGACGGCGACGCGTACTGCGAGGCCTGTCGCTTCTGGAAGAACGGCTCTGTGGTCACCGGCGCGATGTGCAGCGGCGAAGAGCTCGCGAGCTTCGCCGCGGTGCGCCGCAGCGAGAGCGAGTCCGCCGCGAAAATCCTCGGCGGACCGACTCCGCGCTTTCTCCGCTATCCCGACACCGGCCTCGCCGCCGCGCTGAAAAGCAGCGCCCCATTGCGTCGCTCCGACTTTTCGAGCTGCGCATCGTGCGACGCGTGCGGCTATGGCGAAGGTGCGCAAACGACGCTCACCGCGGATACGCTCATGGCATCGCTGCGCGAGCTGATCGCCGAGCAGCCGAAGGGTGCGCTCATCGCGACGACGCACTGGCTCGACGGCCATCCCGATCACGCCGCCCTCGGCAACTTCGTGCGTCGCGTGAACGGCGAGAGCGCGTCCCCGCACGCGATCGCGTACGCCGTCATTCACGCGCACACGAAGAACACCGCGAATGCGGACTGCTGGTATCCCGCGCCCGCCGCGCCCGACTGTCCGTGCATGAACGAGGAGGCAAGAGCACTCGCCGATCCGCAATGGCTCGCAAGAAACGCAAACGCGCGATTGCAGCCGTCCCAGCCCGCCGCACTCCCGAGCGACGCTGAGTACGGCGAAGTGAAACAACTCTGCCTCCCCGACCGCCTATACGCCGGCGACGACGCAATCAAACTGCGCGCCGTACGCGCATACGAATCGCAGCGAGGCCGCGCGAAGCGCGCCGACGCATTGACCGGCATCATCGACTGCAACGGCTACCTAACGTCCTTCGTCCGGAGCACCGAACAATTCGTGGTAATCAACCCATGAGCCTGCGCGCCAAACAACCCCACGGAGCAGCCGCACGTGCACCCAGCCTATGGCCTCCAGCGCAGCCGCCCGTGGCGGCTTGATTAAATCGATTTAGCAGATTAAGCTGCCTCCGCGTGACGAACCGGAAACAGCGACCGAAAAAGAGCCGCGGCGAGCGGCTCACTCTGAAAGACCTGGCCGGGCATCTCGATCTCTCGCCCGCCACCATCTCCCTCGTCCTCAATCGATCCCCGGTCGCCGCCGCCATTCCGAAGGAAACGCAGCGGCGCGTCTTCGCCGCCGCGCGCGAGCTCGGATATCGACCCAACTACATCGCCGTTTCGCTGCGCAGCAGGCGCACCAATTCCATCGGAGTATTGGTGCCCGAGGTGAGCGATCCGTGGGCGGCGGAAATCGTGAGCGGGATCGAGAGCCATCTCCTCACCAACGACTACACGTATTTGCTCACCAGCCATCGGCGCTCCACGCCGAAGCTCCTGCAGGACGATCTCGAATTGCTCACGCGACGCGCCGTCGACGGCATGATCCTCGTCGCGACCGAACTGCGCGAGGCGCCGCTGCTGCCCACCGTCGTCATCTCCGGCCACACACGCGTCGAAGGCTTGTCGAACGTCGTCATCGATCACGATCGCGCCGCGCGGCTCGCACTCACCCATTTGAAAGAGCTCGGCCATCGGCGCATCGCATTGTTCCGCGGACAGCCCGGCAGCTCGGATACCGATGACCGCGCGCGCGCCATCTTCAAAGCCGCGAGCGCGCTGCGCATCGACATTCCGCCCGAGCTCACGCTCCAGCTCAGCGGCGAAGAAGAAGACGAGGCGTTCACGCCCGACGCCGCGTACCACGAGGGTTACGCCTTCGGGAAAAAGCTGCTCGCGCGTCGTGTCGACTTCACCGCGCTCTTCGCATTCGATGACGCGTCCGCGATCGGCGCCATCCGCGCGTTCGTCGATGCCGGCGTGCGCGTACCCGAGGATGTTTCGGTCGTCGGGTTCGACGACATTCAGATCGCCGCGTTTCACAATCCGCGACTGACCACAGTCCGTCAGCCGCTGCGCGAGATGGGACGCATCGCCGCGCGCGTCGTCCTCGAGCGCATCAACGCGGCGCAGGGCGAGCGGCCGGATGATGCGTTCGTCATCGTCGAGCCCGAGCTCGTCGTGCGCGACTCCACCGCTCCCGCGCGCGCGACGACAACCAAGCCGGCGTCCAAAGCAAAGGCGAAGCGATGAGCCAGCGCCGCCCGTGGATCGTCGCCCTCGTCTTCCTCATCTTCTTCGTCATCTCCTTCCTCACCAACATCCTCGGCCCCCTCATTCCCGACATCATCACCGCCTTCGACCTCAGCCTCGGACTCGCCGGATTTCTGCCGTTCGCGTTCTTCGTCGCGTACGGCGTGACCTCGATTCCCGCGGGCATGCTGCTCGAGCGCTATCGCGAAAAGCCGGTGATGATCGCCGCATTCGCGTGCGCGTTCGCGGGCTCGCTGCTCTTCGCGTCGAAGCCCGCGTACGAGATCGCGCTCGTGTCGCTGTTCCTGATCGGCATCGGCATGACCCTGCTGCAGGTCGCGATCAATCCGCTGCTGCGCGTCGCGGGCGGCGAGGAGCATTTCGCCGCCAACTCCGTCGCCGCGCAGCTCGTGTTCGGCGGCGCGTCGTTCGTCAGTCCGTTCGTTTACTCGTACGTCGTCACGCATCGCACGTCGCTCGCGCCGCGCGCGCTACCGTGGGTCGCGCTGTACTGGGTCTTCGCCGCGGTGACGCTGCTCATGATCGTCGTCATCGCCGCGATCCGCCTGCCGCGCTACGAGCTCGCGGACGAGGAGAAGATCGGGCCGTGGAGCGCGCATCGCGAGCTGCTGCGGCGTCCCGTCGTGCGCCTCTACTTCCTGGCCATCTTCTGCTACGTCGGCACGGAGCAGGGCATCGCGAACTGGATCTCGAAGTGCCTCGCCACGTATCACGGCTTCAATCCGCAGACCGACGGCGCACGTGCGGTGGCGCTGTTCTGGGGATTGATGACGGTGGGCTGCGCGCTCGGCCTGCTGTTGCTCAAGCTCTTCGACAGCCGGAAAGTGCTGATCGGTTTCGCGGCCGCGGCGATCGTCGCGCTCACCGCGGCGCTCGCGGGCGGTGCGGAGTTATCGTACGCGGCGTTCGTCTCGCTCGGATTCTTTCTGTCGGTGATGTGGTCGGTGATCTTCTCGCTCGCGCTGAATTCGGTCGAGCGTCATCACGGATCGTTCTCCGGAATCCTGTGCACGGCGATCGTCGGCGGCGCGTTCGTGTCGCTCGCGGTGGGCTGGCTCGGCGAGCACGTCGGCCTCCGCGCCGGCCTGCTCCTCCTCTACGCCACCCTCGGCTACATCTTCAGCATCGGCTTCTGGGCGAAGCCGCTCGTCGACAACGCGACGATGCGCTGGCGCGAGCTGCTGCCGTGGCTGAGCGCAGCGCTGGTGTTGCTGTGCGGTGGCTGCCGGACTGTCGCGACGGCACCCGCGGTGATTCCGGCGCCTGCCGAATGGCACGCGCAGAGCGGCAGCTTCACGATCACGCCGACGACGACGATCGTCGCGCCGCAACAAGCGGAGTGGACCGCGCACTACTTCGCCGATCTCGTCGCGCGCACGCGCGGACTCTCGCTTCCGGTGTCGAGTGCTTCGACATCGCACGCCATCACGTTCGCGTTCGACGATCGCATCGCATCCGATGAAGGCTACGAACTGCGCATCGCGCGCGACGGCATCCGCGTCTCCGCACGCGATCCGCGCGGACTGCTCTACGGCGCCGTCACGCTGTGGCAACTCATGACCGCGGACGACGCGCGCACGGGCAACGTGCGTCTCGCGGCGATGGACATCCGCGACGCGCCGCGCTTCGCCTGGCGCGGGCTCATGCTCGACTCCGCGCGGCACTACCAGTCGCCCGAGTTCATCGAGCGCTTCCTCGACACGATGGCGCTGCACAAGCTCAACACGCTGCACTGGCATCTCATGGACGACCAGGCGTGGCGTCTCGAGATCAAAAAGTATCCGCGGCTCACGGAGGTCGGCGGCTGGCGCGTGCCCGCGGGTGCGGCTCCGCGCGCGAATATCGATCCGCGCACCGGCGAGCCGCGCAAGATCGGTGGGGTCTACACGCAGGACACCGTGCGCCGTCTCGTCGCGTACGCCGCGCAGCGCGGCATCACCATCGTCCCGGAGATCGAGATGCCCGGACACGCGACGGCGGCCATCGTCGCGTATCCGCAGCTCGCCGCCACCGAACATCCGCCGCGCGAAGTTCCCGCGGACTGGGGCGTGTACCCGAACCTCTACAACATCGACGACGCCACGTTCGCGTTTCTCGAAGACGTGCTCGACGAAGTGATTGCGCTCTTCCCGAGCCGCTACATCCACGTCGGCGGAGACGAGGCGGTGAAGGATCAGTGGCGCGCGTCGCCGCGCGTGCAGGCGCGGATGCGCGAGCTCGGCATCGAGGACGAGACGAAGCTGCAGAGCTGGTTCATCCGCCGCATCGAGCAGATCCTCAACGCGCGCGGACGAAGGCTCATCGGATGGGATGAGATCCTCGAAGGCGGCATCGCACCCGAGGCGACGGTGTTGTCGTGGAGAGGGATCGATGGCGCGGTGACCGCGGCGCGCGCGGGTCACGACGCGGTGCTGTCGCCGTCGCCGACGCTCTATCTCGACAATCGTCAAAGCGCGGATCAGGACGACCCGCCGGGCCGCGGCGCGGTCGTGACGGCGGAGGCGATTTACGCGTTCGATCCGCTGCCGAGCGTTCTCACGCCCGCCGAGTCGACGCACATCCTCGGCTTGCAAGGCGACATCTGGACGGAGCACATTCGCACGGAGGAGCGCGTCGAGTTCATGACGTGGCCGCGCGGCGCGGCGATCGCGGAGATCGGCTGGTCGCCGCAAACGCAGCGCGACTGGAACGGCTTCCGCGCGCGCCTCGCGTCGCAGCTTGCGCGTTATCGCGCGCTCGGGCTGCACAACGCGGACCTCGTCGTTCCGCTTCGCGACGCGACGCACCTCACCAGTCATCGACTGAAGCAGTGCACGGAGAAGCTCGTGCTTTCGCTCGAAGACGACGCGCCGATCGAAGGCGATCGCGCGGTGTTTCTCATCGACATCATGGATCCGTGCTGGATCGCTCCCGCGGTCGATCTGACGAAGGGCGCGACGCTGCAGGCCGCGGTGGGACAACTGCCGTTCAACTTCCAGATCGGCGACGACGTGAACCACATCGAACTGCTGCCGCCGTCGACGCCGGACGGCGAGCTCGTTGTGTTCGCCGGCGGATGCGCAGGTCCGCGCATCGCGACGCTGCCGCTCGCACCCGCGGCCGCGAATCAAGCGGTCACCGTGCTGCCGAAGATCGAGCTCGCGCCGCGCGCGGGCGGACCGCAGGACCTCTGCTTCCGCTTCACGCAGCGCACGGTCGATCCGATGTGGGCGATTCAATGGATCGACATTCGATGATTCTCGTCGCGCCGATCGACGGCTGGCTGAGCGCGCTCGATGAAGTGCCGGATCCCGTTTTCGCCGGCAAGGTGATGGGCGACGGCATGGCCATCGATCCGACGAGCGCGACGCTGTGCGCGCCGTGCGACGGCGAGGTGATCGCGCTACACGCCGCGAAACACGCGGTGACGGTGCGCGCAACGACCGGCGCGGAGATTCTGCTGCACGTCGGCTGCGACACGGTGGCGCTCAGCGGCGACGGATTCGAGACGCACGTGAGGCAAGGACAGACCGTGCGCGCGGGCGAGCCGCTGGTGAGCTTCGACCTCGACGGCGTCGCGCCGCGCGTGCCGAGTCTCGTCACGCCGGTCATCGTGATGAACGGCGCGTTCGAAGTCGTGCGTCGCGAGGAGCCGCGCGCGCTGAAAGTCGGCGAGTTTCTGATGGAGCTGCGCGCGGTTGCGCCCGCGCGCGACGAGGGCAACGGCGACGGACCGGAGCTACGCAAACAACTGCGCGTTCCGTTCGAGCATGGCATTCATGCGCGTCCCGCGGCGCTGCTCGCGGGCGCGCTGCGCGGTCTCGTCGCGAATGTGCGCGCGGAGGCGCGAGGACGCACGGCGAATGCGCGGAGCGCGGTGGCGTGGATGGAGCTCGGCGTGCAGCGCGGCGACGAGATCACGCTCGTCGCCACCGGACGCGATGCCGGTGCCGCGCTCGCGGCGCTCGAGAACGCGCTCGCGCCGCCGCCCGTGCGCGGCGTGATCGCCAGCCGCGGCATCGCCATCGGTCCTGCGGCGCGCATCCCTGGTCTTGCGTCAGCGCCGAATGAAAACGGCGCGGGCGCAGATCACGAGCGCGCGGAGCTCGATCGCGCCCGCGGCATCGTCCGCGCGCAACTCGAACGATTGCACGCGACGTCGACCGGC
Source organism: Thermoanaerobaculia bacterium (assembly GCA_035276365.1). Lineage (GTDB taxonomy): Bacteria > Acidobacteriota > Thermoanaerobaculia > Gp7-AA8 > Gp7-AA8 > QHVT01. The sequence continues at coordinate 35 of DATELS010000278.1, read as the reverse complement.
CTCGCGCGCGAAGTGCTCGAGGCGCATCGTGCGTT
>DATELS010000277.1:0-2146 GCA_035276365.1 Thermoanaerobaculia bacterium | reverse complement strand
GAGGCGGTGCAGGACGGCGTGCTGCAGGCGGACTCGCAATGGCTGGCGTCGATGTCGGAGGAGACCGCCGCCCTCGCTCACCTCGTCGACGACCTGCAAACCCTCTCCCTCGGCGACGCCGGACAGTTGCGGCTCGAGCGCGCGGAGGTGGCGGTGCACGAGGTCATCGAGCGCGCGGTGGCCGGATTGCCGCTGCACGGCCTCACACTCACGCAGGACGTCGCGGCGGATCTCCTGATCTTCGCGGACGCGCGCCGCATCGTGCAGGTGCTGCGCAATCTGCTCGTGAATGCGACGACGTACGCGGCGGCGACGATCGCGATTACGGCGACGCGCAACGATGATCGCGCGGAGATCCGCGTCGCCGACGACGGTCCCGGCGTCCCCGCGGAACACGTCGCGAAAATCTTCGACCGCTTCTATCGCGCCGACGCCTCGCGCTCGCGTTCCACCGGCGGCGCCGGACTCGGACTGGCCATCGCGAAACAGCTCGTCGAGCTGCACGGCGGCACGATTGCGTACGAGCGCCCGGCCTTCATCATTTCTTTATCGCTCGTTCGTACGCTTCGATCATGAAGATCAAGTACTGGACCATCGCGCTCCTCCTCCTCACTACCGCCACACTCGCCGCGCAGCAACGCAAGATCATCCGCCCCGGCATGGGTGCCAATCCGGATCTCACGAAGGACTGGCCGAAGATGTCCGCGGTCACATCGAACGCCGGCGATGCGGACCTCACCGCCGCGGTCAACACGTACGTCGACGCGCTCGTCGCGCGCGATCTCTTCTCCGGCACCGTCCTCGTCGCGCGCGACGGCAAGCCGCTCTTCTTCAAGTCGTACGGACTCGCGAACAAGGACACCGCGACGCCGAACACGAACGACACGAAGTACAACATCGGCTCGATCAACAAGATCTTCACGCGCACCGCGCTGCTGCAACTGCGCGACGAAGGGAAGATCGACTTCACCAAGCCGCTGCGCACGTATCTGCCGGACTATCCCTCCGACATCGCCGATCGCGTGACGATCCAACAGCTCCTCGACATGACGTCCGGCATGGGCGACATCTTCGGACCGGAGTTCGACGCGACGCCGAAGGATCGCCTGCGCTCACTGAACGATTACGCGCGCCTCTTCGCGAACAAGCCGCTCGAGTTCGAGCCCGGCACGAGCCGCCGCTACTCGAACGCCGGCTACATCGTCCTCGGCCTCGTGATCGAGAAGCTGAGCGGCATGAGCTACTACGACTACGTGCACACCAAAATCTTCGCGCCCCTCGGCATGACCGACACCGCTTACTACGCGCAGGACGAGATCGTGCCGCGGCGCGCGACCGGCTACGCGAAGGGCGAGGACGGCGTGCGCCACACGAATGTCTTCACGCTGCCGGGACGCGGCTCGTCCGCGGGCGGCGGCTACTCGACCGCGACCGATCTGCTGCGCTTCGTCACCGGCGCGCGCAAATGGATCGGCGGTGCGGTCGGCTTCGGCGGCGGCGCGCCCGGACTCAACGCCGCGGTCGAGACGGAAGACCGCTGGGCGATCGTCGTACTCTCGAACTACGATCCTCCGACGGCCGAGGAGGTCGCGGCGAATCTGCGGCGGGGGTTGGGCATCGGCGGCGAATGAATCTCATCCTTCTCTTCGACGACGACTTCATCGATGACCGGCGCGTCCGCCTCAGCGGCCGCCGTCGCGAGCACGTATTGAACGTGCATCGGGCGGCGGTCGGAGACGCGCTGGCCGTCGGCGTCGCGAACCGAAAGATTGGGAGGGGAGTGGTGACGTCGCTCGATCCGCTGGAGCTCGACGTCACACTCCATCGCGATCCGCCGCCGCCGCTCGACGTCACGCTTCTGCTTGCGCTCCCGCGTCCGAAGGTTTTTAACCGCGTGATCGCGAGCGCGACGTCGATGGGCGTGAAGCGCATCGTGCTCATGAACGCGTGGCGGGTGGAGAAGAGCTACTGGAAGTCGCCGCGATTGTCGGAGGAGAACCTGATGTTGCAGCGCGTGCTCGGATTGGAGCAGGCGCGCGACACGATGCTGCCCACGATCGAGTTGCAGCGTTTCTTCCGGCCATTCGTCGAGTCGCTGCGCATCGACGGACTGGCGCTCGTCGCACATCCCGGCGCCGTCGACGAA
>DATELS010000276.1:0-2690 GCA_035276365.1 Thermoanaerobaculia bacterium | reverse complement strand
GCAACGGCGAGTGGATCTTCTACGACTCGAGCAATCCGAAGACGGATGGCCTGTGGCGCATTCCGCGCGCCGGCGGCGCGGCGCAGCTGATCGTCGCGGGCGAGACGATTCATCCCGAGGTGTCGGCGGATGGCGAGTACGTCGCGTTTCAGCGGCCGGAGGAAGGCGGCACGTCCGCGGTGGAAGTCGTGCGCGTCGCGGATCGCACGGTGATCCCGCTTGCGACGGGCATCAGCGGCCCGATCACCCTGCGCGTGCGCTGGATCGGCGAGACGCACACGGTCGCGTTTCGCGCGCTCGATGAGCAGGGACGCATCGCGATCTATGCGCAAACGGTCGGCGAGCCGACGCGCCATCTGCTCGTGCCCGGCGAGCTCACCGCGGACACGTTCGCGATCTCACCGGACGGCAAGCACGCGATCCTGTCCGTGCTCGACGAAGCCTCGGGACTCATGCTCGCCGAGTTGCAGTGATCGCTACTGCAGCTCGTTCAGCACGTTCTTCGCGATCGACGGAATGAGCGTGACGTCATCCGGCACCCCGCGCGTGAAGACGACGAGTACGTACTTTTTCCCGGTCGGCAACTCGATGTACGCGGCGTCGTGACGCACCTCGCTCGTCCATCCCGCCTTCGACCACAACCGCGTTCCCTCGGGCAGCGACGCGCCGATGAACTCCTTCACCTGATTCTCTTCCGCGCGCGCCGGTGCGAGCGGTCGCTCGAGCAGCGCCATCATCTCGTGCGATCCGATCGCGCGCTGCCGCACGATCCACAGCAGCAGCGACGCCGTCGCGTTTGCGGTGAGCTTGTTGCGATTGACGCGGTTCTCGCCGAGCGCCTGCAGATCGCGGCCGTACGGACCGAAGCTCCACGCCTTCATCATCGCGCTGACGTTGTCGGTGTAGCCGAGGCGCTGGAAGCGGCGGTTGATGTCGCGGCGGCGCTCGATGAACTTCGTCAGCGCGCGTCCCTGCAGCGACGGGCCGGGCGTGGTGTTCGCGAGGATATCGACGATGTACGCCGTCGCGTCGTTGTCGGAGACGCCGATCATTTCTTTCAGCGCGCGGCCGACGTCGGGCACGTTCTCTTTGTGCGTCGCGAAGGTGTCGACCATGAAGAAGAGCTTGATCACGGATGCGGGATAGAACGGCGCGTCGCCGTGATAGTCGCCGCGCGAGATCGTCGATGCATTCGTGAGATCGACGAGGCTGAGCGCGAGATCGTCCGCCTTCAGATTCGGATACGCCTTCAGCGACGCCTCCGCCGCCGCGCGCAACTTCGACTCGATCGCGGGATCTCGCGCGATGTCGGTGAACTCGCGGAAGTTCGCGAATGCGGGGAGCGTGAGAAAAACGACGAGTGCGAGTGCGGTGCGCATGGCGGGATTGTAATGAGATGTTGCGCGTACAATTTCCCGAACATCCCATGTCCGAGGTCACCCAACTGCTCCGCGACTGGAGCGATGGCAGCTCCGCCGCGCGAGAAGAGCTCCTGCAGCTCGTCTACACGCCGCTGCGCGAGCTCGCGGGACATCACCTCCGCCGCGAGCGCGACGGCCACACGCTGCAGCCGACCGCGCTCGTGCACGAGCTGTATCTCAAGCTCGTGAAACAGCGGCGCGTCGACTGGTCGGATCGCGGCCACTTCTTCGCCGTCGCGGCGCAGATGATGCGGCGCATCCTCGTCGATCACGCGCGGCGGCGGAAGAGCGAGAAGCGCGGCGGCGAGATGATCTCGCTCGCGCTCGATGACGCGCTCGAAGTCGCGGCCGCGGAGAGCATCGACGTCGTCGCGCTCGACGTCGCGCTCGAAAACCTCAACGCCATCTTTCCGCAGCAGGCGAAGATCGTCGAGCTCCGTTTCTACGGCGGCCTGACCATCGACGAGACCGCCGAAGTCCTCGGCATCTCCGCGGCGACGATCAGCCGCGAATGGACGATGGCGCGCGCGTGGCTGCGCCGCTCCCTCTCCGCAAAATGACTACGTTCTGGCCGCGCGTCCGCGATCTCTTTCAGGAGGCGGTGGCGCTCGACGCCGACGCGCGCGCGAAGCTGCTCGCGTCGTGCGACGACTCGCGCGTGCGCGAGGAAGTCGTCGCGCTGCTCGACGCGCACGACGACGCGGGCGCGTTCCTCGAGGTGCCGCTGTTCAAACGAAAAGGCGTTCCGAGCGGAACGTCGATCGGTCCGTATCGCATCGTCACGGAGCTCGGCGAAGGCGGCATGGGCTCCGTCTTCCTCGGCGTCCGCGACGACGACGAGTTCGAGCAGCGCGTGGCGATCAAGCTCATTCGCGGCGGCGCGGCGGGACAGTCGATCATGCGCCGCTTTCGCCAGGAGCGGCAGATTCTCGCGGCGCTCGAACATCCGAACATCGCACGCCTCCTCGACGGCGGCACGACCGCGGATGGCTTGCCGTACCTCGTCATGGAGTACGTCGAGGGAACGGCGATCGATGCGTACTGCGAGTCGCACGCGTGCACGACGCACGAGAAACTGCGCCTCTTCCTCCAGCTCTGCGACGCGGTGCAGTACGCGCATCGCAGCCTGGTCATCCATCGCGACATCAAGCCGGCGAACGTCCTCGTCACCGCCGACGGCACGCCGAAGCTGCTCGACTTCGGCATCGCCAAACTGACATCGGACCAGACCCAGCCCGACGCCACGGTCACGCGCCTGATGACGCCCGA
>DATELS010000275.1:0-7285 GCA_035276365.1 Thermoanaerobaculia bacterium | reverse complement strand
CCGGGCACGAGCTCGAATCTCCCCTGTTCCGTCTCCCACGTCGCAACGCCGCGCAGCACGGATTTCACCGAGAGCGGGCCGCGAAAACGGGTCGCGTAGCTCGTGCCGCGTCCGCTCAGCACCGCGTTCGCGGTGCCGAGGAAACACGCGGCGGGATTGATGAGCACGTCCATCGAGGCGTTCCCGATTCTACGCGCGCTAGCGAAACGCAGGGTTCTCGCCGCGTCCGCTTAATCTCATTCGTCATGCAATCCGGCATTGTTCTTGATCCTAATAACCTACATGGAGGGCCCCATGAAGAACTGCCCCCACTGCGGACACTCTCGCGCGGCGCACGTCGATGGAATCCGATGCGCTCTCTGCGGTTGCCGCCCCGGCCGTGACACCTTCATCCAGGACGCGTTCGCCTTCCGGAACGCCTTGCCTTCACGGGTGACGACGAACACACGGAAACGGTGAGCTCAGCTTCAGGATGATTTCGACCGCGTTCCCGGTTGGGACCATCATGCAAGCGCAGATCAAACGTCCGTCGAAGCTCATCTCCGTGTCTGAACGCAACCTTCAAAGCGCCGCGATCCGGCTCCTGCCGAAGAGCAATCGCCTCGTGTCGTCCGAGGTCGATTACCTGCGGAGGGTGCTCGGGGAGAAGGCCACGCAGACCGACATCGACGAGAAGGTGAAGCTGGTCCGCCAGCTTCCCTGGAGCGAGATCGTCGGCGAAGCCTAGGTGACGCGCGGCACGGATGCCGCACGTTGGCGCGCGCGTGAAGCAACGCCGCCACTCCAGATATGACTACGCCGTGATCGGCGCGGGCGCGGCAGGTCTCGCCGCGGCGCGAGCACTGTCCGGCGCAGGCAAGCGAGTCTGCATCCTCGAGGCGCGGCCGCGCATCGGCGGACGCGTCTTCACGCAACACATCGCCGATCTTCCCGTCCCCATCGAGCTCGGCGCGGAATTCATCCACGGCGAGTCGGAGACGACGTTCAACATCGTGAACGGCGCGTCGCTCGCCGCATGCGAGCTGCCGGACGAGCACCTGTGGTCGCGCAACGGCCAGTGGGTGCGCGTCGCCGACTTCTGGGAAGAGATCGACCGCATCCGCCGAAAAATCCGTCCGCGCAAACGCGACATCTCGTTCGCGGAGTTTCTCCGCTCGCGACGCGAGCTCACGCCGCGGCAGCGCGACCTCGCGTGCAACTTCGTCGAGGGCTATCACGCGGCGCATGCGGATCGCATCAGCGCGCTCGCACTGAAGTCGGCGGACGAAGAGCAGGACCCGTCGCAGAACCGGCAGTTCCGACTCGCCGGCGGACAGGATGCGCTGCTCGAATGGCTTCGCGCCGGCCTCGACCCCCAACGCACCGACCTCCTCCTCGGCACTGTCGCGAAACGTGTGCAGTGGTCGCCGCGCGCGGTGACGATCGAATGCAGCGGACACGATCCCATTCGCGCGTCAGCGCTCATCATCACGATTCCGATCGGCGTTTGGAAAGCGCCCGCCGGTCAGGAAGGCGCGATCGAGTTCGATCCTCCGCTGAAAGAAAAAGAAAACGCGGTGGCGAAACTCGAGGCGGGACACGTCGTGAAGATCGTCTTCCGCTTTCGCGAGCGTTTCTGGGGCGACGGCGAACAACCCGCGCCGAATTTTCTGCACGGCGAGGATCGCTTCATGCCCGTGTGGTGGACGACCGCGCCGATCCGCTCGCCGGTTCTCGTCGGCTGGGCTGGAGGCGGCGCGGCCGACGCATTGCTCGCCGAAGGACGTGAAACGCTGCACGACCGCGCGCTCGACGCGATGTCGCGCGCGTGGTGCGTGCCGCGACGTCGCATCGACGCGCTGCTCGCCGGCACGTTCATGCACGACTGGCAGAGCGATCCGTACAGCCGCTGCGCGTACTCGTACGCCGGCGTCGGTGGCTCGGACGCGCATGCGGCGCTCGCAAAGCCGGTGCGCGGCACGCTCTACTTCGCGGGCGAGGCGACGAGCGGCGATCAGACGGGCACGGTTGCCGGCGCGATCGACAGCGGCTTCCGCGCCGCGCGCGAAGCGCTGAAGCGCGCGTAGAATCAGGCCATGAAACGGCTCGCTCTCGTGCTCCTCGTCGCAGTGCCCGCCTTCGCGCGCGTGCTGTCGTACGCGCCGTATTCGAATCAACCGTCGCGCAGCGGCGAGCACACGCGCACGACGCGCCACTTCGTCGTACTCGAAGGACCGCATCGCTACTTCGACCGGCACAGCGAAGTCGTGCTGTACGACTCCGCGGGACTCGAGGAGCCGCGCGTCGTCTTTCCGCAGAGCGGCACGGCGGCGGTCGAGCACGCGGCGTTGTACGAGCCGCACGGCTCCGCAACTCCATTGCTGCTCGTCTTCGCGGACAACAAGTACAGTTTCAGCGCCGACGGCGGCGTGACCTGGAAGCCGATCGCGATCGAGAACTACACGGTCAACGATCCGATCGACGTCGACTTCGGCGGTCCGTTCGTGCACGGTCTCGGCACGCAGATTCTTCCCGGCACGGATGCATGGCCGTTCGTGCTGGCGCAGAACTACGGCCTCTACGCGATCGACGCGAAGGGCGCTCCGAAGCTACTCGCTGCGGGGCAGCAAAACGGCTGGCCGCAACTCGCCGGACGCAACGCCGCGGGCGACCGCTTCCTCGTCAACATTGGAAACGAGGTCCGCATGGTCGATCTCGCCGGCCACTCCACGGTCCTGACGAAGTTCAGCGACACCGGCGGCTCGGTCACGGGCTGGATCACGAGCGACGGCACGGTGTACATCCAGCGCCTTCGCGTTGACGGCCGCTTCCTCTACCTCTGGCGCAACGGCGAGCTCTCCTTCCTCCTCGGACCCTACGACGCGCAAGGACCGCTCGGACCGCCGGTGCAGTCGCACGACACGATGCGCTTCTTCGCGATCCCGACGCACGACTTCAACGGCGCGTGGATGATCCAGCGCGAGACGGGCAAGCCCACGACGCTGCTGCGGCACACGGTGTCGACCGGCATTCAGACGATGTGGACGGATGTCAGCGGTCCGGAAGTCGAGGCGCTGATCGCCGGAGCATCGGGCAACACGCTGCTCGTCCAGGTGCACCGCCGCCGCGACGATCTCGGCGGCGATCGACTCTTCATCGATCCCGCGCTCGCGGTATGGCACGTCGGCGAGCCCGCGCCGCGCGCGTACGACGAGCTGTATCTGCGCGAGCAGTGGAACAAGGGCTTCGTGCACGTCGATCCGGATCTCATCGCGGGTGGCGAGCCGTTCGTCTTCAATTCCGGCTATCAGGACGAGACGGACATCATCGTCTCGCCTCCGGTCGGCGGAGGCGGCGACGTCCTGCAGGAGTGGGGCGTGGTGCGCACGTCGCTGCAGCAGCGCCTCGTGCTGCCGGGCGTCGCGCGTCTGCACGGCGCGTTCGACTCGTACTGGCTGACGGACGTGACGATCTTCAATCCGCTCGATACTCCCCAGACCGTCGACGTCCGCTTCGTCGCCCTCGGCGAAGAAGTCGCGGCCGCGGGCGGACGCGTCACGCGACTGACGTTGCAGCCGCACGAGATCCGCGCGATTCCCGACGCGCTCGCGGCGCTCTTCGGCATCGAGGACGGCGGCGGCGCGCTGCACTTCCTTCCCGCGTCGGCGATCAACGTCACCGGCCGCACGTACAGCCGCACCGCGAACGGCGGCACGTTCGGCTTCGGCATGCAGGCGATCGATTTCTACAACGCGGGCGGTCCGCGTTTCCCGATGACGTTCGCCGGCGCGTTTCCGGGCGAGCACTTCCGCACGAATCTGCTGCTGACGGACACGTCGGGACGCGGCACGACCGCGGAGATCAACGCGACGGGCATCAGCGGCACGATCGGCGCCGCGGATTTCACAGTGACCGCGCCATCGAGCGGCATCATGCAGATCAACGGACTGCGCGCGCCGCTGTCGCTCCTCGCGAGTGACGCGGGCGGTCTGATCGTGCGCCCGACGCGCGGCACCGCGATTCCGACGCTGGTCGCGATCGACAACCGCACGAACGATCCGACGTACTTTCCGCCCGACCTGCCGACGTTCGAGGCGCGCACGATTCCCGTCATCGGACACCTCGACGGCGCGAACGGCGCGCGCTTCCGCAGCGACGTCTATCTTCTCAATCCGACGCCGCAGCCGCGCACCGTCGTTCTCGAAGCGAAGCAGTGGGACTCGGAAACGCGCAAGGCGATTCAGTTCTCGCTGCTGCCGAACGAGGCACGCGTCGTTCCCGACGCGCTGACGACGCTCTTCGGCATGAGCGGTTTCGCGCGACTGCGCTACGACACGGGCTCCGGTCCGTCGACGGAAGGCGTGCGCGTGACGTCGCGCACGTACACGGAGGAGCGGGGCGGCGCGACGTACGGCTGCCTGATTCCGCCGCTCAACAACTTCCAGCGCGGCGCGCCCGGCGACGTCCTCGAGATCCTCGGCATCACTGGCGGCGGAAACTTCCGCGCAAACCTCGGACTCGTCGAGCTCTCGCCATCGGGCACGCAGGGCACGACGCTCGTGCGGATCTCGATCGTCGACGGCGCGAACAAAGTGCTCGACTCGTTCAGCGTGAACGTGCCGCGCGCGGGAGGCATGCAGATCAACGACATCTTCCACTCGCGCGGAATCGCGGCGCCCGAGGCGGCGATCGTGTACGTGAGGGTGGCGGATGGAGGAACGATCGGCGCGTACGCGACGCTCACCGACAACCTCACGAACGACTCGACCTATCTCGCGGCGCAGCTCGGCGCGCGTACGGATTAGCGCGCCGAAGTCTCGAGGAGCTTGTCGATCTCGGTCGTCGCGACGGGATAGCTGAAGAGGTGCCCCTGCACCTCGCGGCATCCGTTCTCGCGCAGAAACTCGAGCTGCTCCGTCTTTTCCACGCCTTCGGCGACGACGCGGAGTCCGAGGCCGTTGGCGAGGGAGATGACGGAGCTGACGATCGCCGCGTCTTCGAACTTGTCGGGCAGATCGGCGACGAAGCTCTTGTCGATCTTCAGCGCGTCGATCGGGAAGCGCTTCAGATAGCTCAGCGAAGAATGGCCGGTGCCGAAGTCGTCGATCGCGATCGTGACGCCGGACTGGCGGAACTGCGCGAGCGTCGACATCGTCAGGTCGACGTCGTCCATCGCCACCGACTCCGTGATCTCGAGCTCGAGCGTGTGCGGATCGATGCCCGCCTCCTCGATCGCGGACCGCACAATCGAGAGCAGCGAGGGATCGCGGAACTGACGCGCGGAGAGATTCACCGCGACGCGGAAAAACGGATGACCGCGATCCTGAAAACGCCGCGCCTCGCGACACGCCTCGCGAATCACCCACTCGCCGATCGGCAGGATGAGGCCGCGCTCTTCGGCGACGCCGATGAAGTGCTCGGGCAACACGACGCCGCGCTCGGGATGGTTCCACCGCAGCAACGCCTCCATGCCCACGGGCGTCATCGTCTCGACGTCGATCTGCGGCTGATACAGCAGCTCGAATTCGCCCAACTCGAGTGCGATGTGCAGTCCGCTCTCGACGCTCATCCGCTCGCGCGTCGACTGGCTCAGCTCGCGCGACGCCATCTCGTACGTGTTCCGTCCGCGCGCCTTGGCTTGATACATCGCGGTGTCGGCGTTCTTCAGCAGCGTCTCCGCGTCGTCGCCGTCTTCGGGGAAGACGGTGATGCCGATGCTCGTCGTCACGTACAGGCGATGACCGCTGACGTCCATCGGCTCCGCGACCGCGCGCAGCACCTTCGACGCGACCACCGCGGCCTCCGCGCGCGTGGAGAGCTCCTGAATCACGATCGTGAACTCGTCGCCGCCGACGCGCGCGACCGTGTCGCCTTCGCGCACGCACTCTTTCAAACGGCGCGCGGCCTCGCGCAGCAGCTCGTCGCCGACCGAGTGGCCGAGGGAGTCGTTGACGACTTTGAAGTGATCGAGATCGAGGAAGAGCACCGCGACGAACTTCATCCGCCGCTGCGCGAGCGCGAGTGCAAGCGAGAGATGCTCCTGAAAGAGACGGCGGTTCGCGAGTCCTGTGAGCGCGTCGTGATACGCCTGATACTCGATCTGCTGTTCGGCGGCCTTGCGCTCGGTGACGTCGCGCACGAGGCCGATCACGCCGATGACCGCGCCGTTTTCGTCGCAGTGCGGTCGATAAACGGACGAGACCCAGCCGCGTCGCGCGGTCGAGGGGATGAAGTAGTGGATGTCGGGCGTGGCCACGGTCTCGCCGCTCAGCGCGCGCGCGAGCATTTCGTCGACCTGCTGGTCGCGGAGGTGCGGGAAGATGTCGAGCGCAGGGCGGCCGAGGACGTCGCGCTCGCGGAGACCGGTGAGCTCCTCCATGAACCGGTTCCAGAGCACGTAGCGCAACTCGCGGTCGTAGACGACGATGCCTTCGCCCGCGTTGTCGATGATCTCCGCGGCGAAACGGCGCGCGTCGCCCCCCGCGCGCGTGGCGCGGATGGCGATGAACTGGCGCACGATGATCGCGGCCGCCACCGCCAGAATCGCGATCACTGAAACCGTTTCCACTGCAAGCACGGCGTCAGTGTATGTCACGATGGAGACGCATCATGCCGTCCTACTGCGACATCGCGCCCGGCCACCCGTTTCATGGTCCGTATCACGACGAGGAGTACGGCTTTCCGGTCTGCGACGACGACCGTCTGTTCGAGCGGCTCGTGCTCGAAATGAACCAGGCCGGACTCTCATGGTTGACGATTCTGAAGAAGCGCGACGCGTTTCGCGAGGCCTTCGCGAACTTCGACGTCGCGAAAGTGGCGCGCTTCGACGCGCGCAAGAAGGCGCGGTTGCTCGAGAACGCGGGCATCATCCGCAACCGCGCGAAGATCGACGCCGCGATCGAGAACGCGAAACGCGTGCGCGCGCTGCAGAAGTCGCACGGCTCGTTCGCGAAGTGGCTCGACGCGCATCATCCGCGCACGAAGGACGAGTGGGTGAAGCTCTTCAAGCAGACGTTCGTCTTCACCGGCGGCGAGATCACGGGGTCGTTCCTCATGAGCATCGGCCTCCTGCGCGGCGCGCACGAGCCGACGTGTCCCGTCTACGCGCGACTGGCCGCGCCGCGGAACTCTTCGTACAACAGGTGAAAGTGATGCACGCCGTTCTCGCGCTGCGGTGAGAAGCGGCCGCTGTCGTACGTCGATGAGCGCAGGCCGCGCTGCACCGCTTCGCAGATCTCGATGTCTTCGATCTGGATCTCATCGCTGAAGGCGATCGTCTCGTCGATCTCCTTCTTGCGCGCGTCGG
>DATELS010000274.1:0-6668 GCA_035276365.1 Thermoanaerobaculia bacterium | reverse complement strand
CGACGGGTGCGACACCGCGATGCACTGTGTGGGCGAGATGCGCGTCGGTGTGATGGAGCGGATGTTCAGTCGCCGCAGGCGCGCGCGCGGTGTCGCGCGTCGCGTTTCCTTTGCCCCTGTGAGCGTGACACCGCAGTCCGCGGGGAGTAGCAGGTTGCAGACGAACGACATGGACTGCTTAACGTAGCTCGCGATGCCGCCAATCGATCGCACGAGGTCGACCACGTCCTGAGACAGACGCTCGCTGCTCGATACGAATCGGACGCTGCCGGACGCCTTGATCCGCCCGTCGGTGTGGAGAAGTCCCTTCAGCAGTCGTATCCGGCTACGAAGAGAGGCCGAGAAATATCGCTTCGGAATGAATTCCTCGCGCGCGCCACGGTCCCACAGACCTAATGACTCCAACGCAGACGTGGGATCGAAGCCGCCTGCGGTGATCTCGAGATCACGTTCGATTGCGTCTCGAAGACGCTCGAGAATTTCGGGCCTCGCTGTCGAAAACGCCACACTCGTGCCGTGCGTCGTTCCATCTCCGAGGAGAAATCCGAGGAGCCAGGGATCCATGGGGAGGCCCTCGTCGGAGCCGAAGTCACCGCCGAACGTTTCGATGTACAGGCGGTTCTGATAGCGCTTCTTCTGCAACATCGCCATCAGCCGTTTGGCCGAAAGCACGCGCGGTGCGCTCCAGCCGCGGTAGCCCACGCGCCAGAGATGCTCTCGGCAACATTCGGCGCTGCGTCCGTCGGAGAGTTCCATCCTGAAGATTTCGCGCTCGCCTTGCGGGAAGATGCCGGTGACCCGCGATGCGGCGCCATCGATCGACGCCAGTTCGTCGCCGACGCGCAAGGAGCCCATGCAAACGAAGCCGCGGCGCGTGAGAATCTTCGCGTCGAGCGGTTGCGCCTTCCCCATCGAGGGCCGCGCCGCGAGGATGATCAAATCCTGCAGCTGGAATCCCGACGTGAATTCGTTGAAGCGGTCGTAGCCGGTGGGGATGCCGGTGAGCAGTTTGCCTGCGCTGTGGATTTGCTCGATCGCGGTCATGTTCGTCCGCGTGATCCGATCGAGTCCTACGAAGCCTTTGTCCGTCGTGCCTTCGGCGATCTCGTAGAGCGACTTCTCGGCGATGCCGAGGACTTCCGTCGGCTCGCTTGGCGCGTCGAGGGCGGCGCGCATGACGCTGTTGCCCATGACGATGAGGCGGCGCAGCATCGACTTTTCTTTGACGATGCGCGCGTAGCGCTCGACGTTCGCGACGTCGGGGACGACGTCGAGCAGCGCGGAGATGTAGGCGACGCCGCCGGCCTGGTCGAGCTGCGCGTGTTTCGCCAGCTCTTCCTTGAGCGTCAGCGTCTCGATCTCCTGGCTGTTCTCGGCCATGCGGCGCATGGTCGCGAAGATCGTGCGGTGGCCGTCTTTGAAGAAGTCTTCCGTGTCGATCGTGCCGATGACGCGGTAGAACGCATGGTTGTTGATCAGGATGGCGCCGAGGACCGCGCGCTCCGCGTCGGGACTCTGCGGCATCTGCCGGTCGAGAGAAACGTCGAGCTGGGCGACCGTCAAAGTCCGGCCACTCTACGATTGGTGGAATCTTGGTTGAGAGGCTTCACAACGACCCAACAGCTTTTGCGCAGCTCAGATGAACGCAAACTTCGCGAATTTCTTCGAGACGAAGGGCCGATCAAAAATCTTTTCCACATTTCCGCGATCCGATGAAAAACCACTTGACTACAAAAACTGTGCGACAGGCATGTCGTGCAGTCAAGCGGGGATAACGCGAGCGCGTTCAACGAATACGGCTGGAGGGTCTCTCTCTGAGCGCGCAACACGACAGAAAATTTCCGCAGCGTCGTGCACAGGAATTCCGCAGGCGCGCCGGCCAAACCGACAGCGCACATCACCGCGAATGACCGAATTCGTTTTGCGAATTCTGCGCGCGGACGCGCATCGCGTGGCAACCGAATCTGTGCACTCCATCGCGCGCTGCGCTTTTCCACAGGCGCCCTAGTACACAAGCGCGCGATTTCGCTCGCAATCTCATTCGTTTTCCGCAGGCGGTGGAAAAGCGAGCGCGCATTTCGACGCGCGCGACGCGCTCATTGCCCATCGGAATGAGCACCGGGAGCAGCCTGTTGCCTCTCACCGTTTTCAGGAGGTCTCATGAAACGCATTCTCCTCGGCGTCGCGGTGCTCGCGGCGGCGCCGCTCTTCGCGCAGCAGACGCCTGCGCCGGCGAAGCCGGCAGCGGCGGACGTCGTCGCGACGGTCAACGGCGAGACGATCACGCGCGCGAAGCTCGATCTGCTCTGGAACCGCCTCAGCGCACGCGCGCGGCAGCAGTACGAGAAGACCGGCGGCGGCAAGGCCGGCTTCCTCGACAACTACGTGCGCAAGCGCCTGCTCCTCCAGAAGGCGATGCAGAGCGGCTTTGACAAGAAGCCGGAAGTGCAGGCCGAGCTCGAGGCGGCGAAGGAGTCGGCGCTGTTCGATCTCTACGTCCGCGACGTCGTCGGCTCGCAGGTCGTGTCGGAGAACGAAGTGCGCAAGTTCTACGACGCGAATCCGTCGAACTTCGCCTACGGCGAGCGCCGCTACCTCCGCGATCTCTTCGTCAGCACGAAGAACCACTCGGTGGAAGAAGCACGCGCGAAGCTCGGACCGATCTTCGCCGACCTGCACGCCGCGTTCATGAAGAGCAAGGCCGCGGGCGAGACGGCGGAGGAGTTCGGCCGCACGTTCGGCGAATTCGCGCGTCAGTACTCGGAAGACTCGACCGCGGCGGTGGGCGGAGTGATCGGCTGGTTCGAGCAGTCGCAACTCGATCCGAAGCTCGCGGACGGCGTCTTCGCGATGGTGCCCGGCACGATGAGCGGCATCCTGGAAACGGATCAGGG
Organism: Thermoanaerobaculia bacterium; assembly: GCA_035276365.1. Lineage (GTDB taxonomy): Bacteria > Acidobacteriota > Thermoanaerobaculia > Gp7-AA8 > Gp7-AA8 > QHVT01. The sequence goes on along the minus strand of DATELS010000274.1, from coordinate 3,774 downwards.
ACTACAGGTGATTTACGTCGAGAAGACGCGCGCGCCGGAGAAGGAGACGTACGAGCAAGCCCGCGCCGGCATCCGCGAATACCTTCTCGGCAACAACATGAGCCGCATCATGGAGTCGGTGAACCAAACGACGACCGCGTTGCGCGAGTCCGGGAAGGTGACGCTCTACCCCGAGAACATTCATTGAGCGTTCCGTGCCCGGTGACGGGCACGGAACGCTCTGCGTTTACGGCTTGACGTCGATGTCGGGATCGTTCGTCTTGTTGTTCGCGGTGATCGAGTATTTGTACTGCTGCTCGACCGTGAAGTTGTCCGTCTTCGCGCTGTTCGCGCACGAGCCGCTGCCGGTGCCGTAGTGAATGCTGCCGGTGTAGCCGGTGATGTCGATCGTGAACGGGAACGTCGCGCACCAGCGGATCTTCTGCTTGTTCTTCTTGACGGGAATGGGATCAATGCTCGGGACGGGCATGCCGCTGCCGTCGAGCGTAATCGTGACTTCCTTATCGGGCTCTTGATCTGCCATGGGTAAAGCTCCTCTCAGTTGAATCTCAGGACTTGGACCGGAGTCCCGAGATGATGGCTTGCAGCCTACCGCTTTTCTTCAGGTTCGCAAATTCGGGATCGCGCAGAAGGTTGTCGGCGTTGTAGCCGAGGCGGAGCGCTTGTTCGATGCGCGCGATCGTCTCGTCCTCATCGCCCGCGATGTTTGCGATGACTGCAGCCTCATACGCGTTCGATGCGTACTGCGGCTCGAGCTCGAGCGCGCGGAGAATGGCGGCACGCGCCTCGCGCTGCCGGCCCGTTTTCGCGAGAGCGCTGGCGCGCGACAGATGGGGACGTGATTCATTGGGGTTGACGCGGATTGCGGCATCACAAAGGTCAATTGCCGTTGAATAAGCGCGCTTCGCGTTCGCTTGTTCGGCAGGGATCCAGCGATAGGCATCGCCAAGGTTTCGCCAGTACAGAAAATCGTGCGGCGTGAGCTCGACGGCTTTTTCGTAAGCCTTCGCCGCTTCGCGATAACGCCCGAGAAAGTAATAGCAAGTCCCGAGATTCGAATATCCCTGGCCGGACGGCGCCCGTTGTACCGACTGCTGAAACACGCGTACCGCGTCGTCGTACCGCCCCAACCTCTGATACATCGCGCCGAGGTTGTTGTAGCCGCGTTCATTATCGGGAACGAGCTGCACCACCTTCTGGAATTGCGGAATCGCGTCCGCGTAGCGGGACTGCGTGTAATAGAACGCGCCCAATTTGTTATAGCCGCCCCAGAAATTCGGCTGCAACGCGATTGCGCGCCGATACGACGCTTCCGCGTTCTTGAGATCGCCCGCGGCCTTGTACGTCTCCGCGAGACCGAGCACCGCCTCCGCGTTCGTCGGCTGCTGCGACAGCACGCGCAGGAACGCGCCGATCGATTCCGGATAGCGTCCCGTGCTCTGCCACAACTCGCCGAGCGTCACGTTCACGTCCATGCTCTGCGGATCGCCCTTCAATGCGCTTTCCGCCGCGCGACCCGCGGCCGCGGCGAGCTCCGGCTCGCGCGTCGTCTGGAACTTGTACAGGTACGCGCGCGCCAGCGCCGCCTGCACGCTCGGCGACGTGCCGAGCTCCTTCAGGATCGCGATTGCGCTGTCGAGTGACTCTTCCTTGTCATAGCGGCGCAAATGTCCGAGGGCTTCGAGGTAGCGGCGTTGCGACACCGCGGGATCGAGCGCGACCTTCACGCCGCTCGTCGTGCCGAGGTCGAGGTTGCGCGCGACGCTGTCCGCGACGTCATCCTGAATCGCGAACAAATCCGAGACGCTGCCTTCGATGAGATCGCGCCACTCGCGGCCCGTGCGCGCGTCGAGCACCGAGTACGTCACGCGGATGCGGTTGCCCGCGCGCATCATCGAGCCGCTCAGCACGAGATTCGCGCCGAGATTGCGGGCAACCGCGCGCGCGTCGGTGGGCTCGGTGTCGTTCGCCGGCGATCGCATCACCTGCACCGTTGGATAGTGTCCTAAGCGCGCCGCGAGCGTCTCGCCGAAACCGTCGACGACGAGCTGTCCGTTCGGATCGCCGCTCAGGTCCTTGAAGCGCGCCACCGCGAGATACTTTTTCGCGACTGGCGTCACGTGCGCCGCGGACGAAGCCGCCGGCCCGCGCGAGCGCGTCATCACCACCACGCCCGTGATCACCGCGAGCACCACCAGGGCCGCGATCACGCTCGCGATCGAGCGCTTCGTTGCGACGGTCATCGGCTGCGACTTGTGAAATCCGCTTTCCTCCGCGGTCACGCGCTCGCGCAGCAGGCGCAGCTCGCGCGACACGTCGCGCGTCGATGCGTACCGATCGTCCGCCGACTTCTCGAGCAGCCGCGAGATCAGATCCGAGAGCTGCACCGGCGCGCGCGGATTCGAGCGCGTCAGCGGCGGCGGATTCTTGTGCAGGATCGCGGAGAGTGTGTCGATCGCCGTGTCTTCGTCGAACGCCGCTTGTCCCGTTGACAGCTCGTACAGAATCGCGCCGAGCGCGAACTGATCGGAGCGGAAGTCGAGGCGCTTGCCCGTCGCCTGTTCCGGCGACATGTATCCGACCGTGCCGAGGATCGTGCCCGGCGTCGTGCCCGGCATCTCCAGCTCCAGCGTGTCCTCGCCGTCCGGCGACGGCGCGACGCGTTTCGCGAGTCCAAAGTCGAGGATCTTCACGAAGCCGTCGCGCGTGACCATCACGTTCTCGGGCTTGAGATCGCGATGGACGATGCCACGTTCGTGCGCCGCGGCGAGTCCGTCCGCGATCTGCACCGCGATCTCGAGCACGCGACGCACGGGCAGCGCGCCTTCGCGGATCAGCGTGCGGAGATCGACGCCGTCGATGTACTCCATCACGATGAACGGCATGCCTTCGAACGCGTCGACCTCGTGGATCGTGACGATGTTCGGATGATTGAGCGCGGACGCGGAACGCGCCTCCTGCGTGAAGCGCGTCAGCGTGTCGCGCTCCGTTGTCAGCCGCAGCGGCAGCATCTTGATTGCGACTTTGCGGCCGAGCTTCGGGTCGCGCGCCGCATACACCTCGCCCATGCCGCCCGACCCGATGGGACCGAGGACCTGATAGCGGCCGAACGACTCGTGGATGGAAGCCATGGACGGATTGCGAGGGAACCGCGCGGATTCTAACTTGGGAGGCCGTTATAATCGCGCCGTTCCCAACGAGGTCCCGCGTTCATGCCCCATCGCGCTCGCGTCATGGCAGTGATCGCATTCGTGCTGGCCGGAGCGTCCGCGCTCGCGGGAGAGGACGATCATCTCGCGCTCGTGCCGTGGAAAGTGCTCGCGGGCGAGGAGCGCGTCGACGCGCCGCTGACGCTGTTCTGGATCCCGGCATCGTCCGATGAGCTGCGCCGCTCGGAGCTGTTGACGTCCGCCGATCTCACGCTGTTCTCCGCGCGCTGCGTGGCGATGCGCGTCGTGCGCTTCGATGACGGCGCGCGACTGGCGCGACTGAAGATCGGCGAAGAGCTCCCCGTCGCCGTCCTCGTCGACCGCGACTCCCGCCTCCTCGGCCGCGTCGAGTCGGTCGACGGAGTGCTTCCGCTGACGAAGATCGAAGAGCTCGTGCGCGATGAGCTCAATGCACGCGAAGGTCTCGCCGAGGCCGCGCTCGATGAAGCGCGACGCCGCGCCGACTCCGGAGAGCTCGACGCGGCGCTGGCGATTTACAACTCGTTGTGGGAGCAGCGCTGCGTCTGTCCCCGTCAGGGGAAAGACGCGCGCCGCGCGATGAAGA
>DATELS010000273.1:0-3905 GCA_035276365.1 Thermoanaerobaculia bacterium | reverse complement strand
GAACGATGAACGATGAACGATGAACGATGAGGTCCCTGGCGGGTTCATCGTTCATCGTTCATCGTTCCTCGTTTCCTACGCTTCGTCTCGGTCCGTTCACTCAGGATCCAAGCGGCACGTAGTACTGCGTTCCCTTTTGAGCATTGCGAACCTGCTCCACGAGCTGTTCGAAATGCTCGGGCGTGTTCACGAAATCGATCTCGGTCGTATTCACCACCAGCAACGGCGTCTCGTCGTACCGGTAAAAGTAGTGAGAGTACGCCTCGCTCAGTTCCTGCAAATACGAAGACGAGATGGCTTTCTCGTAAGCCCGCCCGCGCTTCTTGATGCGCTTCAAGAGTGTATCAAGACTCGCCTGCAGATAGATCACCAAGTCCGGCTTCGGCACCTGCTCGGAGAGCAGGTCGTACAGCCGGTTGTAGATCATCAGCTCCGAGTCATCGAGCGTGAGATACGCAAAAATCTTGCTCTTCGGAAAGCTGTAGTCGGCGAGGATCAGTTCGGTGAAGAGATCGCGCTGCGCGACTTTCTTCTGCTGATCGAAGCGCGAGAGCAGAAAGAACAGCTCCGTGCGAAACGCCGCACCGCGCTTGTCTTTGTAGAACTCGTCGAGGAACGGATTGTCGACGTCCTCCAGGACCTTCGTCCCGCGAAAGCGCTTCGCGAGCAGCGACGTCAGCGACGTTTTCCCGACGCCGATCGGACCTTCGATCGCGATGTGTCGCCACGGCAGGGAAGACATGCGGCCCGAAGGATAAACGATGAACGATGAACGATGAACGATGACCCGCCCCCTCGTTCATCGTTCATCGTTCATCGTTCGTGATAGAAAGACCGCCCCGCATGCTGGCAATCGAACAATACAAACTCGCGAACGGCCTCCGCGTCGTCCTCAACGAAGACCACTCCGCGCCGCTCGTCGCCGTCAATCTCTGGTACCACGTCGGCTCGAAGAACGAGCGGCCCGGCCGCACCGGCTTCGCCCATCTCTTCGAGCACATGCTCTTCTCCGGCTCGGAGCACGTCGGCAACAACGAGCACTTTCGCTACGTGCAGTCGGTCGGCGGTGTGCTCAACGGCACGACCTTCTTCGACCGCACGAATTACTTCGAGACCCTCCCCTCCAACTACCTCGCCCTCGGACTCTGGCTCGAGTCCGACCGCATGGGCTTCTTCACGTCCGCGCTCACGCAGGAAAAGCTCGACATCCAGCGCGAGGTCGTGAAGGAAGAGCGCCGCCAGCGCTACGACAACGTGCCGTACGGCACCGCGTTCGAGCGGCTGCTGCACCTCGCCTACGATTCCGAGTACTCGTATCACTGGCCGACGATCGGCTCGATGGAAGACCTGCAGGCCGCGTCGCTCGACGACGTGCGCGAGTTCTTCACGACCTGGTATCGCCCCGACAACTGCACGCTCACGATCGTCGGCGATTTCGCGCCGGACGAGGCAAAGCGCCTCGTCGACGAATACTTCTCCGACCTCACGCCGGGCGGCGCGTTCCCGCCGTTCACGCTGCAGCGCAAGCCCGCGGGTCACGAGCTGCGCGAGACGTTCCCGTCTCACGTGCAGCTCCCGCGCATCTATCGCCTCTATCACCTCCCGAAGATGGGCGAGCGCGAATGGGTGCACGCCGATCTCCTGACGACGATCCTCGCCAGCGACAAAGCGAGTCGCCTCGATCGCGTGCTCGTGCACGAGAAGCAGATCGCGCAGGACGTCGCGACGTATGTCCTGCCGACCGAGGCGACGGGGATGATGTTGTTGCAGGCGACGGCGAGGGAGGGGGTGGCCATCGACGCCATCGAGTCCGCGATCGATGAAGAGATCGCGCGCGTCGCGCTCGAAGGCATCACCGAAGACGAGCTCACGCGCGCGCAGAACCGCGCCGAGATCGAGTTCGCGCATCAGCTCGAGACGTTCGACGCGCGCGCGGATCTCATCGGAATGATGTCGACCTACTTCGACGACCCGTCGCTCGTGCAACGCTGGCTCGAGCCGTATCACGCGGCAACGCCGGACGACCTCGCGCACGTCGCGCGCAAATACATGATCCCCGAGAACCGCGTCACGTCGCTGTTCGTCCCGGAGAGCTGATGCCGATCGATAGAACCGCCGCACCGCCTCCCGCGCCGCCGCGCCCGTACCACTTTCCGCACATTACGCGACACACGATCGACAACGGCTTGCGCGTGCTCGTCGCGGAGAATCACAACGCGCCGCTGGTCTCGTTCCGCGCGCTCGTGCGCTCCGGCGCGGATCACGACACCGCACAGACAGCGGGTCTCGCGTCGATCACCGCGGACATGCTCGATGAAGGCGCCGGCTCGCGCGACGCCATCCGTCTCGCCGAAGACATCGGCCTCCTCGGCGCCGCCCTCGGCACCGGCGCGGACTGGGACGCGAGCTACATCTCGCTCGACGTGCTCAGTCGCAACAGCGAGCCGTCGCTGGCGATCTTCGGCGACGTCACCGCGCGCCCCACGTTCCCCGAGGATGGCTTGGAGCGCGTCCGCGCGGAACGGCTGAATGAGATTCTCCAGCAGCGCAACGAGCCGGGCGCGATCGCGGGCAAGCGCTTCGCGAGTCTGCTCTACGGCACGGGTGCGTACGGCAACTCCGTGATCGGCAACGCGGAGAGCGTCGCGCGCGTGACGCTCGACGAGGTGCGCGACTTCTATCGACGCCACTACCTGCCGAACAACAGCGCTGTCGTGGTGTCGGGCGACATCGACGCCGCTCGTGCGATCGAGCTCGTGCAACGCGATCTCGGCGACTGGCAGCGCGGCGACGAGCCGCCGCGTCCGACGCTCGAGCCGCGCGCGATCGCGGAGAGCCGCGTCTACATCGTCGACCGTCCGCAGGCCGTGCAGTCCGAGATCCGCATCGGCCACCTCGGCGTCCCGCGCTCGTGCGAGGACTACTTCCCGCTGTCGGTCATGAACGCGATCTTCGGCGGCGTGTTCAACTCGCGCATCAATCTCAACCTGCGCGAGAAGCACGGCTACACGTACGGCGCGCGCTCGCAGTTCGCGTTCCGGCGCCAGGCCGGCCCGTTCGTCGTCGCGGCGCCGGTGCGCAACGACGTCACGCGCGAGTCAGTGAACGAGATGCTGTCCGAGCTGCGCCGCATCCAGACGGGCGATCTCGAAGACCGCGAGCTCGACGACACGAAGAGCTACCTGATGGGCGTCTTCCCCGCGACGGTGCAGACGGCGTCCGATATCGCCAGCCGCCTCGTGGACATGGAGCTGTACGGATTGCCGGAGGACTACTTCGATCGCTATCGCGAAAACATCGCCGCGGTGACGAAGGACGAGGTCACGCGCGTGGCGAAGAAGTACCTCGATCCCGACCGCGTGCTGATCGTCGTCGTCGGCAACGCCGGCGCGATCCGCGAGCCTCTGGGCACGCTCGGCTTTCCCATGCACGAGTTGGATATCGAGGGAAACGCGCTCGCGGTGGGGTAGGAGCGCTACGGCGCAGGCGTGAACGTCATCGTCGCCGCGTTCTCGCCCGCAACAGCCACGATCCGAACCGGCGCGCGGCCGAGTGCCTTCGCGCGGAATCCTTGCGGATCGACGACCGGCCAGAACTCGTAGACGCCCGGCGGCATGTGATGAAGCACGATGCGGCCGTCCGCGTCGGACGTGATCTTCGAGCCGCGTCCGACGAGCGCCATCATCACTTCGTCGGGAAGCAAATGCCCGTTGTAGCGCACGTCGACGACGACAAGGGGAAGTGGATCGTGCGACTCCGTCTCGGCGCGCAGCAGAATCCGACTCGCGCCTTCAGCGAGACGAACCTCGGCGTCGGGCGCACCGGAAGACAATCGGATGATGCCGAGGGAACCATCGGGCGGGACGACGAAGACGTCGCGCGCTTCGGACTCGGGGATGAACACC
>DATELS010000272.1:0-3013 GCA_035276365.1 Thermoanaerobaculia bacterium | reverse complement strand
TGTCGCACGCGCGGATCGAGCAGCGCGAGGATCGGCAGCTCCGTTTTGTCCGCGTAACCGAGGAGCTCGATGGCGCGGCGGAGGAGACGATCGCGTTGCAGCAGCGAGGTCGCGCGCTCGCGAAGACTCTCGAACGCGGAGCGCACTTCGTTGTGATCGCGGCGCATGACCGCGGTGACGTACCCGCGCAGCTCGCGCAAATCCGGACTCACGAACTCCTCGGCCGACAGCAACGGGTTCTCGACGAGCAGCGTGAGAAAGCCTTTCTGCGGCAGCGCGTCGCCGATGGCGCGGATCCATTTCGCGTGCAGCGAGTACTTCAGGCGATCGACTTCCTCGCGCGAGATTCCAGAGGTGGACGCGCGTCGCACGAAGCCGGTGAAGAGTTGCGCGACCTGCTGCGAGTGCAGAAGCCAGAACACGGCGGAGTAGTCGGCGAGGACGCTGGCCTCGATCGCGTTGCGCGCGAGCTTGACGACGAAGTTCAGATAGCCGTTGAAGATATCCTGCGCGCGATCGCCGCCGTTGCCGCGTTGTTCGAGGTGTTCGTCGAGCCAGCGCTGGAAGCGTGTTCCGAGCTCGTCGAGCGCGGGCGTGCGATTCAGCGGGAAGCCGTAGCCGTCCGGCTCGATCTCGTCGAGGAGGAAAATCTTCGCGGGAGTGGGGCAGAGGTCAGCGGAGCGGCCGATGGTGTCGCCGAGGAATTGCCGGATGTCGAGGTCGCGCCGGAAGGGAAACAGCTCCTGCCTCCGGCGGAGGAACTGGATCAGGTTGTCATGCACCGATCGGCGCACGTGCGGTTCTCGTGCCGTGCAAACGGTTTCGGCAGAGAAATTGAATGAGCGCGTTTTGCAATCGTTGTTGTAGCTTCAGCCGTGAGTTTGATGCGGGGGCAAAATCCGGGGGGCCTCGTCGTGCGCAACTCCTTCACCATCTTGATGATCTGCGTCGCCATGGCGGCTCCGCTGCGCGCGGACCTGACACCCGAGGCGCGCCTCGAGTCGGGGATCATCGCGTTCCGCGCACAGGATTACGCGTCCGCGGAGCCTGAGCTCAGCGCGGCCGCGCTCGCGCTGCAGTCGGCGCTGACGCCCGGCAGCCCGAGCGTGATGACGTACGAGCGCGCGCTGATGTACCTCGCGCTCGCGCAATTCCGACTGAATCGCGAGGACGACGCGCGCGCGACGGTGCAGCGGCTATTCGCGGCGGAGTCAGTCGATCCGGTGTACGCGTCGCTGCCGCTCGCGGCGGAGACGGTGGACTTTGAAACGCTCGCCGCGGCGCTCGTGCCGGATACGCCGCTGCCGAAACGGAATCTCGCGGGAACGGTGGACGATCCCTCGGTGCCGCTGCCGCCGGTGGTGCGCGCGCCGGCGCCGGAACCAACTCCCGCGCCGATCATCAACACACCACCCGTCATCGAAACGACACCGCCACCTCCTCCTCCGATCCGTTCCGTCGTCGTTCCCGCCGCCACCGCCGCGAACCTCACGCACTTTGCGGCATTGCGTCAGGCGGACGCGCTGGCGGCCGAGGGACAGAGCATGGAGGCGCTGCGGATCTGGGAGACGCTTTCCGCCGCGCCGGACGCGCCGCGCGAAGTGTTGATCGAAGCGGCGATCGGTCTGTATCGCATCGGCGCCTACCGCCAGGCCGTCGCCGCCTTCGACCGCCTCGGCTCCCTCGGACGCGGCGAGGAAGACCTGCGCTACTACCACGCGGTCGTGTTGTACGAGACGGGCAACTACGAGCTCGCGCGCAAGGAGCTCGCGTGCGCGCTGCCGTTCATCCAAGTGACTGACGAAGTCGAACGCTATCGATTGAAGATCAACCAGCCCTCGACATGACCGAACAGACCCGCAAGCGCATTCTTCGCTACGGCATCGCGATCGATCTCGTGATCGTCGCCACCGGCGTGGGGATGCTGTACCCATCGCCGTGGCTCATCGTGACCGTTTTCTTCGCCGCGACCGCGGCCTCGGTGTGGAAAGGAGGATGGCGCGGCGGACTGCTGGCGTTCGGCTTATCCCTCCTGATGCTGTTCGCCGTGCTGCCGGGAGTGGTCGGCACGGTGCCGCTCGTCGCGTACGCGTTTGCGAGCGTGGCGGCGCTCGGCGTGCCGCTCGCGGTGCGCGAGCGTCCGCAGGAGCCGGCGCCGGCGCAGCCGGAGAATCTCGCGCCGGTGCAGGAGCTGGATCGCGCGCGCGAGGCGCGCGAGCGCGAGGACGCGCGTCGCGCGATGGAGGAGGAGAAGCAGCGTCGCGCCGCCGCGGAGAAGCGCGCGGAGGAAGAGCGTCGCGAGCGCGCGCGGATGGAGAAGGAGCTCGCGAAGCGCGAGGCGAAGGCGCGCCAGGAACAGGAGCGACTGGAAGCGGAACGCGTGCGGCTGGCGAAGGAGCTGGCGGCGCGCGAGGCCGCGGAGAAGCAGCGCGCGGAGGCGGAGCGCGCGCGGATCGCGAAGGAAGCCGCGGAGCGCGAGGCGGCGGAGAAGAAGCGTCTCGAGGCGGAGCGTGTCGAGCGTGAGCGCGTGGAAGCGGAACGCGCGCGTCTCGCGAAAGAACTGGCGGAGCGCGAAGCAGCGGAGAAGGTGCGTCTCGAAGCGGAACGCGCACGACTGGCGAAGGAAGCCGCGGAGCGCGAAGCGGCGGAGAAGAAGCGTCTCGAGGCGGAGCGCGTCGAGCGCGAGCGCGTGGAAGCGGAACGCGCGCGTCTCGCGAAAGAACTCGCCGAGCGCGAAGCGGCGGAGAAGCAGCGTCTCGAAACAGAGCGTCTCGAGCGCGAGCGCATCGAGGCCGAGCGCGCGCGTCTCGCGCAGGAGCTCGAAGAGCGCGCCGCGAAAGAAGCGGCCGAGCGCGAGGCACGCGAGCGCGAGTTGCAGGCGCGTCTCGAAGCGGAGCGCAAAGCGGCGGAAGAACGCATCGCCGCGGCGCTCAAGGAAATCCCGCCGCCTCCGGCGCCTGTCGCACCCGCGCCTGTCGCGCCTGCGTCGCCGCCGCAAGCCGCGGCGCCCGCG
>DATELS010000271.1:0-3429 GCA_035276365.1 Thermoanaerobaculia bacterium | reverse complement strand
GGTGCCGCCGAGGGCGATGCCGGAGCGGACGTCGACACGGAACGAGAGCTCGGGGCTGGCGACATACGCCAGTCTCGACTCCGTCCGCGCCTGCACTTTCAAGTTGTACTCCGCGGGCACGACGTCCTGCGCGGCCGTGAGCTCGACGCGCACGCTGCGCTTTTCGCGCACGCGCAACACGTCGAGCGACGCGGGGACGAACTTCGCCTCGATGCCGATCGGGAGATTCGCCTCGAGTCGCACGTCATGCGCATCCGCGGCGCCGATGTTCTCGACGCTCAGCGCGACGATCTTCGTCTTGCCCGCGGACAGCGGCACGAGCAGGTTGTCCGAGGAGAGGACGAGCTTCGGCGCGCCGATGGGACGCAGTTGCAGATCGAGTTTGCCCATCGCCGTGCCGCTCGCATCGGTCGCGCTCACGTGCAGCGGCATCGTCGCGCCGAGCCATGATCCTTCGCCCTCGGGCGGAAGGAAGACGCGCAGCAGCAGCTTCGTGCTCGTCTGATTCTCGGCGAGGCCGACGCCGCTGATGCGCGCGCCGGTGCTGCTATCGATCCACTCGCTCGTGAAGCCGGGCGCGAGTCCTTCGACCGCGAGTCCGAGCGTCTCCGGACGCGACGCGAATCGCTCGAGCTGCACCCAGTACTCGACCTTCGATCCGAGTGTGCCGTCCTGTGACGGATTCGCGGACGTGAGCTGCACGCGATGCTCGCTCTGATCGCGCTGCAGGAGGATGGGAATCGTCTCGCGACGCGTGCCCGAGAGGAGTTGGATCGTCACTTCATCCGCATCGCGGAGCAGACGAAACGTGAGCGTGAGCTCGCGGCCTCCGCGTCCGCCGAGGCGGACTTCGCGCTGGTAGGGCTCACCGATGATGGTCGTGCCCGACGCGATGCTGATCAGGTAACTGCGCACGAAGCCGGCGTCGCCGTAGCCGCGCTCGAGCTCGCGCAGGCGCAGCACGACGCGCGTCTCGCTGCTCGGCGAGACTTCCTTCACCGCGGAGAGCACTTGGAAGGACGGGAGATCGTTCGCGAGTCCGACGCGCGCCTTCTCCGTGTCGAGCAGCGTGCGATCGTGCTCCGCGATGGCGCGATTCAGATCGGACTGCGACGCCAGTCCCTCCGCATGCAGCCGCTTCGTCTGTTCGAGCGAGGCCGCGGCTTGACGCTCGTTCAGCTCCGCGCGCGCGAGATCGAGCCGGCGCTCGGCTTCGGAGATGCCGCTCTGCGCGAAGAGCGCAGTCGACGTGAGGAACAACGCGAGAAGAAATTTACGCATGGTCTTCGAGCTCCCGATAGAGCGCCTCGACGTCGCGCTCGCGGAATGCCGCGACCGGCTCTTCGACGACGAGCCGTCCGCGGTGCAGCACGCCGACGCGGTCGGCGCTGGAGTAAACGCTGTGCAGGTCATGCGACGAAACGAGAATGGCTTTCCCTTCGCCGCGCAGTGTGTGGAGCAGTCGTGTGAAGTCGAGCGACGCGCGCGGATCGAGTCCGGACGTGGGCTCGTCGAGCAGAAAGACGTGCGCGCCTTTCAAGAGTCCGATCGCGATCGCGACTTTCTGGCGCATGCCCTTGCTGTACGTCGCGACGCGATCTCGCGCGGACGCGATCGGAAATGCGAGTCGCGTGAGGATGGCTTCGTAATGCGCGTCGTCGTGCGTGCGTCCCATGAGCCCTTCGAAGAGAGCCATGTTCCGCAGCGCCGACAACTCTCCATACAACCTCGTCACCTCGGGCACATACGCGAGGCGAGCCTTCGCGGCGACGGGATCGCGTCCGACTTCGATGTCGTCGATGCGAATCTCTCCCTCGTCCGGCTTGAGGTAGCCGAGGCAGAGATTCATGAGGGTGGTCTTGCCGGCGCCGTTCGCGCCGACGAGCGCGAACACCGTCGACGGCGGCACGGAGAGGTCGAGCGAGAACACGCCCTTGTCCGCGGCGAAGCGCTTCGTGAGGTTCGTGCAATGCAGGCCGTTCATAGGCGCACATCCAATCGGAGAAAGGCGTTGTAGCCGAATGCGAAGATGAGCGCGGCGAACGCGGCGAGCATCGCCAGCGGGAACGCGCACGTCGCGAGCGCGCGCTCCGAGTCCACCCACGCGGACTGGAACGGCACGAGATACGGCTTGATGTTGTCGCGGAAGATGAACGCGCTCGTGATGCGCTGCGGCGTGCCAGAGTAGAAGACCTCGCGGCTCTCGGCGAGTCGGCGTCCGATCTTCTCGTCCCACGTGCGTGCTTGTTCGTAGAAGAGGCTGCGCTGCAGGAAGCCGGTCCACGAGAGCTCGGCCGCGATCTGATCGAAGAGCGCGGTGGGCGAGAGCAGCGACAGCGTCTGCACCCAACGCTCGCGCTGGCGCTCTTCGGTCGAGGTCTCATCCCAGATGCGGCGCAGGATCTCGTTGCGCTTCGTCTGCAACTCCGCGAGCGCCTGCTTGCGCGTGCGCAGGAAGTCGTCGTTCGCGGACGGATTCTTTCCCGACTCGTCGACGTAGCGGTCGAACGCCTCCTGCTCTTTGCGCGAGTAATCGACTTTGAGTTGCGACAGCGCCTGGTCTTCTTTCAGCGCGAGCACGGCCGCGCGTTGCGCGGGACGCATCGCGCCGACCGCGAGTCCGACGCCGCGCGGCACGACGAAGACGAGCAACACCCACACGAGCAGGCAGCGCAACGCGGCATCGGCGGGACGCGGCGACGACGCGCTGACCGCGACGCCCAGCGTGGTGAAGACGAGGAGATAGAGGATCGCCGCGAATCCGAAGGCGAACCAGTGCACGACGCTCATCAGCGCGACGCCGCGGACGAGCATCATCAACATGACCGCGGCGAGTGCGGGGATGAAGCCGACGGCGAGGACGCTGATCGCGCCGGCAACTTTGGCGAGGAGGACGGACGAGCGTCGCACGGGATACGAGAGGAGCAAGGCGAGTGTGCCGTCCGCGCGCTCGCCGCACACGCTGTCGAACGTGACCGCAATCGCGAGCAGCGAGAGCAGCACGGTGACGACGAACGTCAGATCGAGCCAGCCGAAGAGCGCGTCGATGATGTTCTGCGCGCCGCGGCTCTCGCCGAAACGCAGTCCTTCTTTCGTCGACGTGAAGCGGAACGGAACCACCGGCTCGAGTCCCATCGACAACACGGAGAGCGGCGAGACGGCGCGCACGTTCTCGACCTGCACGGTCTCGTCGCGCTCGAGCTGCTCTTCGACGGACGGGATCCAGCGCTGCAGGAATCCGTTGCGCAGCTCGTGCGCCTGTCCGTAGTCGTGAATGCGCACGGCGCCGGCGAGCATGCAGAGCACGAACGAGATCGCGGCGCCGACGTAGACACGGCGTCCCTGCATGTGCGTCCACAGCTCTTTGCGCAGCAGCCACAGGAACTGTCCGCGGAACGCGAGCTTCGGAGCCGCGGCCTGTGTAGCGAC
>DATELS010000270.1:0-5586 GCA_035276365.1 Thermoanaerobaculia bacterium | reverse complement strand
GCTCGCCGCTCTTCGACGTCGTCGTCGTACTGCAGAACGCGCGCACCACCGAGAGCGGCTTCACGACCTTCGAGCGCCCCGCGAAGACCGCAAAGTACGACCTCAACTTCACGTTCGAGGAGAACGGCCACGCCTTCCTCGAATTCAACACCGACCTCTTCGACGCCGACCGCGCGCAACGCCTCGTCGCGCAGTTCCAAACGTGCCTCGCCGCGTGCCTCGCCGACCGGTCGCAGATCATCGTCGACGTCGACATCCTTCCCGAGGATGAGCGACGCCTCGTCGTCGAAACCTTCAACGACACCGACGCGGACTACCCACGCGACGCCACGCTCGTCGACCTCTTCGAAGCCAGCGCCGCGAAGCACGCCGACCGCGTGGCCATCGTCTGCGGCGACCGCACGCTCACCTACCGCGAGCTCGACGCGCGCGCGAACGCATACGCCACGACACTCGACTGTCGCGACGGACTCGTGCCCGTCCTCGCCGAGCGTTCCGAGGAAACGATCGTCCGCTTTCTGGGCATCCTCAAGGCGGGCGGCGCGTACGTGCCGATCGATCCCACGTTTCCCGCGGAGCGCGCGCAACTGATCGAGAGCGAAACGCGCGGCGCGAAGCAGCGCGGCGCCGCGTACGTCATCTACACGTCGGGATCGACAGGGACACCGAAAGGCTGCGTCGTCACGCATCGCAACGTCGTGCGCCTGATGACGAACAGCCGCTTCCCCTTCGACTTCGACGAGCGCGACGTGTGGATCGTCGCGCACTCGTTCGCCTTCGACTTCTCGGTTTGGGAAATGTATGGCGCGCTGTTGTACGGCGGAAAACTCGTCCTCCCCACGCGCGACGAAGTGCGCAACCCCGCGACGCTGCGCGCGCTGCTCAAGCAGCATCGCGTCACCGTCCTCAATCAAACGCCGGCCGCGTTTCAGTCGCTGATCGAGATCGAGCGCGATGAGAAAACGCACGACCTCGACGATCACCTGCGCGTCGTGATCTTCGGCGGCGATCGTCTCGAGCCCGCGATGCTGCGCCCGTGGCTCCAGCACTACGAGCGCATCCAGCTCGTGAACATGTACGGCATCACCGAGACGACCGTGCACGTGACATACGGCCCGCTCACGCGCGATCAAATCCTCGGCGATCCCGGCAGCCCGATCGGCGTCCCGCTCCCTGAGACGCGCGTGTACGTGCTCGATCCGCGCATGCACCCTCGCCCGATCGGCGTGCCCGGCGAGTTGTACGTCGGCGGCAGCGGCGTCTGCGACGGCTACCTGAATCGCGAAGAGCTCACCGCCCAACGCTTCGTCGCGAATCCATTCCGCGAGAACGAACGCGTCTACCGCAGCGGCGACGTCGGCCTCTGGACCGCGGACGGCACCCTCCAACACCTCGGCCGCAACGACCACCAGGTCCAACTGCGCGGCTTCCGCATCGAGCTCGGCGAGATCGAGCACGTGCTGCTCACGCACCCGCGCGTGCAACGCGCCGTGGTGCGCAAACAAGAAGACCGCCTCATCGCCTGGATCGAAGGCGACGCCAGCGCGGACGAACTGCGCGCACTCGCGAGAACGAAGCTCCCCGACTACATGGTCCCCGCGCGGTTCGTGGGCGTGGAGAAGGTACCGCTCACGGCCAACGGCAAGATTGATTCGGCCGCGCTGCGCGCGCCAATCGCAGGAGCGGAAACGCTGCTGGACATCTGGCGCAGCGTGCTTCGGCGCGACGACATCGGCATCGACGACAACTTCTTCGAAGTCGGCGGTCACTCGCTCCTGCTGGTCGACGCGCATCGCAAGATGCGCGAGCGCGGCATCGACGTCCCGCTCGTCGATCTCTTCCGCTACCCCACCATCCGCGCACTCGCGACGACCGCAACACCACAAACAACCGCCCACCGCCAACCAGCAACCGCCAACTCCGACGACGTCGCCATCATCGGAATCTCCGCCCGCCTCCCGAACGCCCCCGACGTGGCCACCTTCTGGCGCAACCTGCGCGACGGCGTCGAATCCTCCGTCACGCTCACCGACGAGCAGTTGCGCGCCGCGGGAGTTCCGCGCGAGCTCGCGCGCGATCCGCGCTACGTCCGCACCAAGCCGTTCCTCGCCGACATCGATCTCTTCGACGCCGCGCATTTCGGCATCGGCCCGCGGGAGGCCGACGTCATGGACCCGCAGCATCGCCTCTTCCTCGAATGCGCGTGGGAGGCGCTCGAGAGCGCGGGCGAGATCGACTGCGCGGGCGCGCGCGTCGGCGTCTTCGCCGGCGCCAGCCTCAACTCGTACGTCCTCCACAACCTCCTCCCCAACCGCGCCCTCCTCGACTCCCTCGGCATCTACCCCGTGCTCATCGGCAACGACCGCGACTTCGTCGCCACGCGCGTCTCGTACAAGCTCGACCTGCGCGGTCCGAGCCTCAACGTCAGCACCGCGTGCTCGACCTCACTCGTCGCCGTGCACCTCGCGTGTCGCAGCCTGCTCGACGGCCAGTGCGACATGGCCATCGCCGGCGCCGCGTCGGTCAAAGTCCCGCAGACCGAAGGCTACGTGTACGACGAGGGCGGGATCATGTCGCCGGACGGCCGCTGCCGCGCCTTCGACGCGCGCGCAAACGGCACGGTCGGCGGGAGCGGCGTCGGCGTCGTCATCCTGAAGCGCCTCGACGACGCCATGCGCGACGGCGATCCCATCCTCGCCGTCATCAAGTCCACCGCCATGACGAACGACGGCGCGGACAAAGTCGGCTACACCGCGCCGAGCATCAGCGGACAGGCCACCGCCATCGCGAACGCGCACGCCGCGGCGAACATCGATCCGGAGACGATCGACTACATCGAGGCACACGGCACCGGCACGTCGCTGGGCGATCCGATCGAGATCGCCGCGCTCACCGACGCCTTCCGCCGCAAGACGCAGAAGCGCAACTTCTGCGCGATCGGCTCGGTGAAGACGAACGTCGGACATCTCGACGCCGCGGCCGGCGTCGCGGGTCTCATCAAGACCGTGCTCGCGTTGAATGCGGAAGAGATTCCGCCGAGCCTCAACTTCGAGACGCCGAATCCGAACATCGACTTCGACAACAGTCCGTTCTTCGTCAACCAGACGCTGCGCGCGTGGCCGCGCGGGGACAAACCGCGACGCGCCGGCGTGAGCTCCTTCGGCCTGGGCGGCACGAACGTGCACGTGGTCCTTGAAGAGGCACCACAAACAACCAGCCACCAGCAACCAGCAACCGACGATCCGCAGTTGCTCGTCCTCTCCGCGCGCTCACAGGAGTCGCTCGACGCGCAGACGAGCGCGGTCGCCGGCGCGATCGCGAATGCGACTCTCGCCGACGCCGCCTTCACGCTCGCTGTCGGACGCCGCGCGTTCGACCATCGCCGCTTCGCCGTCTGCCGCGACGCGCACGAAGCCGCGGAAGTCCTGCGCGCGCGCGATCCGCGCCGCGTGATCACGGGCACGCGCAGCGGCGATCCGCGCGTCGTCTTCCTCTTCCCCGGCGGCGGCGCGCAATACGCGTCGATGGGCGCCGAGCTCTACGCAACGGAGCCCGTCTATCGCGACGCCATCGACGAATGCGGAGCGTTGATTGCGAATCGCGACGACACGTCGGAGCTCCCCTCGCGCGCGTTACCCGCGCTGTTCGCGGTCGAGTACGCGATGGCGCGACTCTGGCGCTCCTGGGGCCTCGAACCCCACGCCCTCCTGGGCCACAGCGCCGGCGAATACGCGGCAGCCTGCATCGCCGGCGTGTTCTCGCTGCGCGACGCACTCGCCCTCGTCGCGCTGCGCGGCCGCCTCTTCGAGACGCTCGCCCCTGGCGCGATGCTCAGCGTGCCGATGTCGGAAGAAGAGGCCGCGCCATTCGCGCGCGGCGGAGTCTCGATCGCGGCCGTGAACCATCCCGCGTCGTGCGTGCTGGCCGGACCGGTCGACGCCATCGATCGCCTCGAGCGCGTCATCGGCGTCGACGCGCGGCGCATCCACATCGCCGTCGCCGCGCACTCGCAACTCGTCGAGCCGATCCTCGATGAGTTCCGCCGCTTCGTCGCCTCGATCGAGCGCCACGCGCCGCGCATTCCGATCTACTCGAACCTGACCGGCACGCGCCTCACGAACGACGAGGCGCGCGATCCCGAGTACTGGACGCGCCATCTCCGCGAGACCGTGCGCTTCGCGAACGCCGCCGCGGAGCTGCTGCGCGATCCCAATGCCGTCTTCCTCGAGACCGGTCCCGGCAACACGCTCTCGTCACTCGTACAAAGGCATCCCGCGCGCGGCGAGCAGCCGTGCATCGCGTCGATGCGCCATCCGAACGACGCGCAGGCCGACCGCGCCTTCCTCCTCCACGCCGCGGGGCGGCTCTGGCTCGAAGGCGCGCCGCTCGACTGGAAGCGCGTCTACGCGAATGGCGCGCGGCGCCGCATCGCGTTGCCCGGCACCGCCTTCATCCGCAAGCGCCACTGGATCAAGCCGCGCGTCGAGCGGCGCGGCGTCGCCGACTGGTTTTACGCGCCGACCTGGAAGCGCGTTACCGCGGCGCCTCTACCGCCGCGCCAGGACGCAGAGCGCATCGTCCTCTTCGACGCCGACGTGCACGAGCTGCTGCGCGTCGCGCGCGCGGCGAAGGAGCGCGACCGCGACGTGCACATCACCGTCATCACGCGCAACGCGCAGGACGTCACCGGCGACGAGCCCCTCGACCCCGAGCGCGCCACCATCCTCGGCGCGCTCAAAGTGATCGCGCAGGAGTCGCCGCACATCCGCTGCGACGCCGTCGACGTCGATCGCATCACGCCGGACGCCGCCGCGGGCAACGCGATGTTCACCGCCCAACGCGGCCCCTATCGCTGGGAGCTCGCCTATGAGCCCATGCGCCTCGACTCCCCTCCGCGCCTGAAAAATGGGGGCACGTACGTCATCACCGGCGGCGGAGGCGGCGTGGCCCGCATCCTCGTCCGCTACCTGCGCGAGAAATATGACGCACGGGTCATTGCACTGACGCGTGAGGTCGCGGACGTGGCCGATGAGTCACAACTGCGCGCCGCGTTCGATCGCATCGGCACCATCGACGGCGTGATTCACGCCGCGGGCGTGACGCGAGGCCGCTCGATCTTCGTTCCCTTCGAGGAGCTCACGGACGAAGACATCGACGAGCAGTTCCGCGCGAAGGTGCATGGCACGCGCTCGCTCGCCGGAGCGCTCGAAGGCCGCGCGCTCGACTTCGTCCTCCTCATGTCCTCCAACGCCTCCATCCTCGGCGGCCTCGGGCTCGCCGCGTACGCCGCGGCGAATCAATTCCTCGACGCCTTCGCCGCGCTGATGAATCGCCGCGGCGACGTTCCATGGATCAGCGCGAACTGGGACGGCTGGCCGAGCGGCGCGCCGTCGTCGAGCGAGTTCGCGATGAGCCTCAACGAGGCGACGGATGCGTTCGAAAGAGTGACGAGTGCGCGCGGACAGGTCGTCGTCTCCGCGGGCGATCTTCACGCGCGGCTCGCGCGTTTCACGCAACTGGAACCCGAGCCCGCGATCGCGATCGCGCCGGAACCGGTGAGCGAAGTCGACGAGCACGACGCGCCGC
>DATELS010000269.1:0-5574 GCA_035276365.1 Thermoanaerobaculia bacterium | reverse complement strand
GTCGATCGATCAGTTCGTGCTGGAGCGGCAGCAGGCGCGCGAGAAACATCAGGCCGAAATGGCGAACGTGAGCGCGCGCGAGCCGCGCGTGCGTACGCGCAGCGTGAAGGAGAAGGATGCCGCGAAGGCGCCGGACGACCTCGGAATCGCGGTGCCGCGTCGCGTGGCGCGTTCAAAGGCAGTGCTGTCGCGCCGGCGCAATGATCGTCCCGGCAAGCTCGTGCCGAAACGGCCGTCGCAATACTTCGACCGGCGCGGCGTCTCACTGCTCGCGCGCGGAGGCAACGGCAACGGCCGCTCCGCGAAAGAGCGTCGCAGAAATGCGGAGCGCCGCACGCGCAGCTACGCGATTCCGTTTCCCGATCGGCGTCTCACCCGCTCCGCGTATGAACAGGTGTTCCTGAAGCTCGTCTCCGGAGGCCGTCTGCGCGTGGGCACCGACATCTACAAGCCGGTCGGGATGAAGGGCTGGTACCACGCGGTCTTCAAACGCGAGTCGGACGGCGCGGAGAAGCTGCTGACGATCGATCAGCTCCTGAAGAAGATGCAGGACTGGATTTAGCGCGCGCTACTCTTTCGTGCGCCGCTCCATGTCCTCGCGCAGCGCGTGCGTCGGCGAACGATCCTTCAATCTCGGCTTCTCGAGGATCGACGACAGCAGATCGGCGACGCCCCACGAGAGGAACGTCACGGTCGCCACGGTGAGGAGCTGCGCCATCGTCGTCAGGTGCAGCAAAAAGAAAATCGTGATGGGCACAACGATGCCCATCACGATCACGCCGACGACGAGTCTGACTCCGGACACGCGCCGCTATTGAATCACAACCGCCTCATCGCGCTTCCGCGCCGACGTCGTCCGTCGATAGCTCGGCGACGTGGTTCTCCACGCGATTGTGAAAGTCGCGCTCGTAGCTCTGCACCTTTGTCACGTACTTGCGCGTCTCGCGGAACGGCGGCACGCCGCCGAAGCGCTGCACGTTGCCCTCGCCCGCGTTGTACGCGGCGATGACCTTCGTCTCGTTGCCGTCGAAGCGCTCGTGCAGGTACTTCAGATACTTCGCGCCGGCGCTGATGTTCTGCGCGGGATTCGTGAGGTCGCGCGCGCCCATCCAGCGTCCGGTCTTCGGCACGAGCTGCATGAGACCGATCGCTCCCGCGCCGGACCGCGCGGTGGGCTTGAACTTCGACTCTGCTTGCACGACCGCCGCGACCAACTCCGGACGCAGATCGTTCTTCTTCGCCTCGGTGTAGATGATCGAGCCGAACGGAACTTCTTTCTTGAAGAACTCCTCGCGCACGTTGTCGGTGACGATGGCCAGCTTCTTCGGCGCCTCCGCGACGACGGACAGCGGCGACTGCGCCGCGGCCTGCACACCTCCGGCGACGCCGCCCGCGACCTGCGTCGCGATCGACTCGGCCTTGCGCAGATCGTCCGCGAGCTCGCGGTCGAGCGACTGCGACGACGTCGCCGCGGCATCGCTTCCCTTCGCCGTCCCCGAGTCCGCGCCGTGGATCATCCGCGGCGCACCGATGCCGCCGAGGGCGAGGGACGCGCCGAGAGCCCACGTCGCGTACTTTTTGCGAAGACCCTTGAAGCGCCGCGGCCGCACGGCCTGCACTTCGCGGCGCAGCTGCGAGCGATCGAAGTTGTCGAGAAACCGCTCCTGGTACGGCCGCTTCGTTTGCATCTGCGGCATCGCTGATCCTCCCTGATTCAAGGGAGTTATTTGCAAGCACGAGACCATGCAAAACTGCTGAGCCGTAACAGGTTATGGCTCAAATTGGCTCGATCTTTGGAATGCGCATAGAATTGCGTGCGCTATGGCTCGAAGTGTCTCGCTCGTTTTCGCCGGCCTCATCCTCGCCGCGCCCCTGCTGCGCGCGGATGGGCGGCCGCGTCCTGACGAGCTGGAGTGGCACGCGCCTCTCGCGGGCTGCTACGAGGCCGCGGACACGGCCACGCCGCGCGATCCGTTCCTGCAGCGCGTCCTCACGTACACGCAGCTCGCGCTGAAGCATCGCGTGGAAGGTCTGGCCTCGTATTACTCGTCGTTCTTCGACGGCCGCAGAACCGCGAACGGCGAGATCTACCGTAACGCCCGCTACTCCGCCGCGCACCTCACGCTCCCGCTCGGCACTTGGATCGAGGTGACGTCGCGCGCGACGGGAAAGAGCTTGCGGATGCGCGTCAACGATCGCGGTCCGTACGCGAAGAAGTTCTGCCTCGATCTCTCCCGCGCCGCCGCCCACTACCTCGGCGTCGACATCGCGGAAGACCGCCACGTCGACATCCGCATCATCGCGCTGCCCGGCGAAGAGCCATTGCCGGAAGGCGTGGCAGTACCGAAGACGACGCTCGCGGCGAAGTGACGCCGCGTATCATGTGGCGCATGCGATCCCGCGCCGCGCTTCTCGTCGTCGTTCTATCCTTCGCGACTCTCGCGAGTTTTGCCCAGGATCGTGGACCTTCCACTCCCGAAGAGCGCGCGCACGCGTTGCAACTCATCCGCTCTCTCGAAAACGATCCGCTCGGTCCCGGTGCGAAGGACGCGCGACAGTGGTTGACGATCTGGCTGACGACGATTCCCGACATCACCGTCGCGCTGTGCGGCGAGTTCACCAAGCCCCTCCTCGGCCAGAAGAAAAACTACGCGTCCGAAATCTTCATCCAGAGCATGTACTCCAGCGCGGCGGCGGTCATCGAGCATCCCGAGCTGAATGGCGACGCCGAAGCGAAGTACCTTGCCGGCGTCGAAGGATCGTTGCGCGCGTACGAATCGATCCGCAGGAGCAAGCCGAAAGTGAGCTGGCCCATGCTCGACGCGCTCATCGCAAAACGCGACGCGGGACAACTCGCCGCGTTCGTGCGCGAGAAAGCACTCGCGTGCAAGTGATCAACGCGGCAGCGTGAAGCAGAACGTGCTGCCCTGATCCGGCACCGACTCCACCGATAGCTCGCCGCCCTGACTTTCGATCAGGCGCTTCGCCAGATACAGCCCGTAGCCCGGACCGCCACCGCGTTGCTTGTCGAGCTTGCTCATTCCGCCGAGCTCAAACACCTGATTCATATAGCGCGGATCGATCCCGATACCGTTGTCGCGGATGCACACGCGCACGCGATCGCCTTCGTTCGTGCAGTCGATCGTGATCTCGCGGTCGCCCTTCGCGCGATCCGTGAAGAACAGCGCGTTCGCGACCAGCGCGCCGAGGGCGTCGCGAAGCTTTTCCGGATCGACGTTCACCACCGGCAGATCGCTCGGCACGACGACGTGCACGCCGCCTTCCTCGATCTGGAAGTTGTACTTCAGGATCACTTCCTCGAACACTTCGCGCAGCGGCGTCGGCTTGCGCGCGCTCTCGCGGCACAGCAGCTTCACCATGTGCGACATGTCATCGAGCACGCGCTTCATGTACTGCGCGCTCGAGCGAATGCGGCGGAGGAAGTCCTGTCCTTCCTCGTCGAGCTTCTCCATGTAGTCGCTGAGCAGCAGGTCGCTGAATCCATCGACCGCGAAGATCGGCGACTTCAAGTCATGGGACAGGACGCTAAAGAATCGAACCAGTTCCTCTTGCGTGACGGGCCGTTCAGCCGAGGCCGGGCTTTCTACCGTGTCGATCGCAGCACCCCCAAACCGCGGCGATGGTGCAACGCCCGTACCGCCGGCGTCACTGCTTCCGAAAAGCGGCGATTTGCCCTTCGCCGGCGATCGTTCCGGCGCCGCTGCGATCGACAAGGAGCGCGGTTTTCGGTGGGATTCCGAGTCCGAGGGAGACGTCCGGCTGCGACATCAATCGCCGCAGCATCGTGTCGTTCTGCGGATCGAACGACGTCTCGACGACGGTGCGCGACAACCACCCCAGTCCCGCGAGCGCGGAGCCACCGCGCATGTCGCGCGCCCACACGCCGAACGACGATGCAGCCGCGCCGATCGCCGCGACGATCGCGCCGTTCTCCGCGGCGTCGCGCATCGCGATCTCGACGGGCGAGCCGCGCAGCGTGTCGAGGAGATTGTTCGTGACGCCGCCGCCGAGATAGATCATGCCGGCGCCGAGGACGGAGTTGACGTTCTTGAGGCGACGGTTGTCGCGGCCGCGATACACGGGAACGTTGATGACGTCGACGCTCGGATCGAGCTCGCGAAAGTACGCGCCGAGGTGCACCGCGTACTCCGCGGAACCGGATGCGGTCGGGAGAAACGCGATCGTGCGCCGGTCCGCGGGCATGCGCGCGACGAGCAGCGCGTCGATCTCGCGCGTGTCGCCGAAGGAGAACTCGCCGCCGCCGATGAGCGCGAGCGTCGTGACGGGCGAGGCGAGTTCCACCGCGAGCTGCATCGCCGCGCATCCTACAATGCGCGCCCATGTCCGTCGCCATCATCACCGGCGGCACCTCCGGCCTCGGCGCCTCCATCGCCGCGCAGTTGCGCGAGCGCGGATGGGACGTCGTCACCGTGTCGCGCCGCAAGTCCGCGGACGTGTCGGGCGACGCGTCGCGCGAAGAGACGGTGAAGCGCGCGATCGCATTCGCGGAGTCGCGCGGCACGATCGCGCTGCTCGTGAACTGCGCGGGCGCGGGCGTCTTCGGCAACGCGGGCTCGTACGATGAGGAGACGGTCCGACGCGTCCTCGATGCGAACCTCGTTTCGACGATTCTCTTCTGCGACGCGCTCTTCACGCGCTTCGCAACCGAAGGCGGCACGATCGTGAACGTGCTTTCGACCGCCGCGCTGCTCGCGAAGCCGAAGGAGAGCGTCTACAGCGCCGCGAAGTGGGGCGCGCGCGGCTACACCGAGGTGCTGAAGTTGGAGGCGAAGGGGACGAAGGCGCGCGTGATGTCCGTCGCGCCCGGCGGGATGCAGACGCCGTTCTGGCCCGAGCAGCGCGAAGGGTTCATGGATCCGGGCGAGATCGCGCGCGTCATCGTCGACGCGATCGAGCGCCCGGTGAAGATCACCGAGATCGTGATCGAAAGATAGGCTGCGTCCAGGCGGTCTTGCCGTTGGAGTCGGTGATGCGCGCGCGCACGTAACGCGACTTCCCGCGCATCGCGTAGGTCGCCTCGTCGCCGACGGACTCCTGCAGCACTTTGCCATCGCCGATGAACGCGATGCGATAGATTGATCGCGGCGATGCCGCCCGCATCGCGAATCGCATCGACGTCGTGCTGCAACACCTCGACGGCCGTCGCACCGCCCCGCGGCTTCACCGCGCGCGTGATGCCGAGCGCGTTCACGTGCAGCGGCTTCGTCTCTCCAGCGTATGCGCCGCGTCCGCAGACACTCCCACGAAAAGCGCGAGACAGGCGACAATGACTCTCACGGTCTCATCGTAAGTCAGGAGGAAGTGTCCAATGCGCCGCTCGCTCTCGTCGCTTCTCGTGCTCCTCGTCTGCATCCCGCTGCTCGCGCAGACCGCGCCGCCGGCAGCCGCCCCCGCCACACCACCCTCACCGCCGCCGCCCGACGTCTTGTGGCAAGCGCTGCTCATCGGCAACAAGCAATTCGTCGCCGGCAAGATCACGTACGACAACTTGAAAGAGGAGCGGAAGGAGTTCGCGGATCATCAGAGTCCGCC
>DATELS010000268.1:0-9489 GCA_035276365.1 Thermoanaerobaculia bacterium | reverse complement strand
CTCCGGCCAGGACAGGCGCGTGTCGAGATGCAGTTTCGAATCGTTGTCTGACATCGATCGCTCCTTCTTCACTTCACCGTGATCGTGCCGGTCTCTTTGTGACCGGTGATCGCGCAGCCGTACGTGATCGTGCCCGCGGTGTCGAACTTGATCGGCGCGGAGATCATCTCCGGCTCGATCGGGGCGTCAAACCACGGCGAGCCGGACGTCGGCACCGGTTGATGCGGCTTGCTCGACGAGTTGCCCCACGACACGGTCTGTCCGGCTGTGATCGAAAGGCTCGCGGGATCGAAGCCCGAGCCGCCCGTGGGAGAGTCGCCGATCATCACGCCGTTGGAAACGGTGAGCGTGCCCTTCTCATCCTCATGAAGGCAGCACCCGTACTCGTACACCGCGGCCGCGTTGAGATTGACCTGCTCGCCGGGATTTCCCGGCGTGATCACCGGTCCCCAGTCGCCCGTGGTCTTGAGATACGGCTGGTGGTCGGTCGATTTGTCTCCGTTGTCGAAGAACAGCGCATCCCCGACCTGCGCCTGCCGCGCCGCGGGGTCGAAGCCGAGCGGTTTGTCGGGGTTCTCTCGCTGGACGAGGTTCCGCCACTGGATGGCCATCGCACACTCCTTCTGCAGATTTTGGCGAATCTGCTAAGGAGTGACGGAGGCGGTCCTTTCCCTACCTCAATCTGCGACGCCGGCCGTCTTCCGCGCCTTCAGCTTCGCCGCGAGGTAGTCGCGGTTCATGCGCGAGATGAAATCGACCGAGATCTCTTTCGGACACACGGCCTCGCACTCGCGGAAAAGCGTGCAACTGCCGAAGTAGCTCTCCATGACTTCGACCATGTTGAGCACGCGCTCGTAGCGCTCGGGCTGTCCCTGCGGAAGGAGTCCGAGGTGCGAGATCTTCGCGGCGGTGAAGAGCTGCGCGGCGCCGTTCGGACACTGCGCGACGCACGCGCCGCACTGGATGCACTCCGCGGCATCCATCGCCGTCTCCTGCACAGTCTTTGGAATCGGGAGCGTGTTCGCCTCGACCGCGCTTCCGGTGTTGACGGAGACGAAGCCACCGGCCTGAATGATCTTGTCGAGCGGAGCGCGATCGACGATCAGATCCTTGAGCACGGGAAACGCGCGCGCGCGCCACGGCTCGACCCACACGTCATCGCCATCCTTGAAGTGGCGCATGTGCAACTGGCACGTCGCGGTGCCGCCGAGCGGTCCGTGTGCGACGCCGTTGATCATCATGCCGCACGAGCCGCAGATGCCTTCGCGACAGTCGTGCTCGAAGTGAATCGGCTCGTCGCCCTTCTCGATGAGGCGCTCGTTGACGACGTCGAGCATCTCCAGGAACGACGCGTCAGGTGAAATCCCCTCGGCCTTGTAGTCGACGAACGCGCCGGCGGTGTCGCGGTTCTTCTGTCGCCAGACGTGCAGTGTCAGGTTCATTTACTTGTAGCTCCGTGTCGCCAACTGCAGCTCTTCGTAGATCAGCGACTCTTTGTGCAGCACCGGCTCGTTGCCCTGGCCCTTGTACTCCCACGCCGCGACGTACAAGAAGTTCTCGTCATCGCGCTTCGCCTCGCCCTCGGGCGTCTGATGCTCGACGCGGAAATGGCCGCCGCACGATTCCTCACGATGCAGCGCGTCGATGCACATCAGCTCCGCGAGCTCGAAGAAGTCCGCGACGCGTCCCGCTTTCTCGAGCGCCTGGTTTGGCTCCTCGCCCGCGCCGGTAACGCGCACGTCGCGCCAGTACTGCTCGCGCAGCTCGCGAACCATCCCCAGCGCCTTCTTCAATCCCTCGGCGCTGCGGGCCATGCCGCAGTACTCCCACATGATCGAGCCGAGCTCTTTGTGATACGAGTCGACGCTGCGCTTGCCCTTCGCGTCGAGCAGGCGCCGGACGCGGTCCTGCGTGCTCGCCATCGCGTCCGTGAACTCGCTGCGATCGATCTGCACCTTCTTGTTCATCTGCGTGGCGAGGTAATCGCCGATCGTCACCGGCAGCACGAAGTAGCCATCTGCAAGTCCCTGCATCAGTGCGCTGGCGCCGAGTCGGTTCGCGCCGTGATCCGAGAAGTTCGCCTCGCCGATGACGTACAGACCGGGGATCGTCGACATGAGGTTGTAGTCGACCCACAGTCCGCCCATCGAGTAGTGCGGCGCGGGATAGATCCGCATCGGCGTCTCGTACGGATCCTCGGCCGTGATGTCGTGGTACATCTCGAAGAGATTGCCGTAGCGCTCTTCGATGACTTTGCGTCCGAGGCGCTTGATCGCGTCGGCGAAGTCGAGGTAGACGCCGCGGCCGCTCGGACCGACGCCGCGGCCTTCGTCGCACACTTCCTTCGCCGCGCGCGAGGCGATGTCGCGCGGCGCGAGGTTGCCGAACGACGGGTACTTGCGCTCGAGGTAATAGTCGCGCTCCGACTCGGGGATCTCGCGCGGCGTGCGCGTGTCGCCCTTCGACTTCGGCACCCAGATGCGTCCGTCGTTGCGCAGCGACTCGGACATGAGCGTGAGCTTCGACTGGAAGTCGCCGCTCTGCGGGATGCACGTCGGATGGATCTGCGTGTAGCAGGGATTCGCGAACGCGGCGCCGCGTTTGTGTGCGCGCCAGATCGCGGTCGCATTCGAGGCCTTCGCGTTCGTCGAGAGATAGAAGACGTTGACGTAGCCGCCGGTGCCGAGGACGACGGCGTCCGCGGAGTGCGCCTCGATTTTTCCCGTGACGAGGTTGCGCGTGATGATGCCCTTCGCGTGACCGTCGACGACGACGAGGTCGAGCATCTCGTGGCGGTTGTACTGTCGGACCATGCCGCGCGCGATTTGTCGCTCGAGCGCCTGAAACGCGCCGAGGAGAAGCTGCTGTCCCGTTTGTCCGCGCGCATAGAAAGTGCGCGATACCTGCACGCCACCGAACGAGCGATTCTCGAGCATGCCGCCGTACTCGCGCGCGAACGGCACGCCCTGCGCGACGGCCTGATCGATGATGTTCACCGAGAGTTCGGCGAGGCGGTAGACGTTGGACTCGCGCGAGCGATAGTCGCCGCCTTTGATCGTGTCGTAGAAGAGGCGATAGATGCTGTCGCCGTCGTTCTGATAGTTCTTCGCCGCGTTGATGCCGCCCTGCGCGGCGATGGAGTGCGCGCGCCGCGGCGAGTCGTGGTAGACGAAGCACTTGACGTTGTATCCGAGCTCGCCGAGGGAGGCGGCGGTCGACGCGCCCGCGAGTCCGGCGCCGACGACGATGATCTCGTATTTCCGCTTGTTCGCCGGATTGACCAGCTTGTAATGCGACTTCGCATGCGCCCACTTCTCCGCGAGCGGGCCGGATGGAATCCTGCTGTCGAGTTGAATGGTCATCGGACGATTCCCGCGAGGACCGCCAGCGGGAACGAGACGTTCGCCGCGGTGATCAACACTGCAAACACGGTCGCGAACGCGCGCCGCGCGAATTCATAGCGACGGTTGGTGAAGCCGACGGAGCTGAACATGCTCCACACGCCGTGATAGAGATGAAGGCCAAGAGCGAGGTTGGCGAGGATGTAGACGGCCGCCACCCACCACACGCGAAATCCGGTGACGACGTTGTGGTACGGATCGCCCTCGATGAAGTCGGGATGCGCCTGCCCCGTCGTGAGATGGAGGAGGTGATAGATGACGAAGAGAAGGATGATGACGCCGCCCCAGCGCATGGTGCGCGCGGCGTACGTACCCTTGACGAAGTCGCGATCGCGATAACCGACCGGCCGCGCCTCGCGATTCATCATCGTCAGCGCGTACGCGGAGTGGATGTGAAACACGACGCAGACGAGCAGGATGAGTCTTGCGAGCCAGAGCAGCCCGGACTCGGGCACGGCCGGCGATCCGATGGCGCGCAGCCAGTGCGCGTACTCGTTGAGATGAACGGCCCCGAGATACAACTTCAGGTTGCCGGCCATGTGCAGGAAGATCCATCCGAAGAGGATCACGCCCGTCACGGCCATGACCGCCTTTTTCCCGATGGCGGAGCGGTAAAGGTTCCCGATCAGCATCGGCGCGCATCATACACAAAGGGAGTTGGGTGCATACTGAGGTTGCGATGTCGTCGGCGAATCCGAGTTTTCTGACCCCCACCGAGTACCTCGAGCTCGAGCGAAAAGCAGAGGTGAAGAGCGAGTACATCAACGGGCGGATGTACGCGATGGTGGGCGCAACGCTCCCGCATGGCTTCATCGTCACGAACCTCATCCGCGAGATCAGCACGCAACTCCTCGGGAAGAACTGCCGAGTGGTCCCAATCGACGTACGCGTGAAAGTCAGCCCAACCGGGATGTACACCTATCCCGATGTCGTCGCGTTTTGCGGCGAGCCCGAGCTCGAAGACAAACACCGCGACACGCTTCTCAACCCCGCGCTCATCGCGGAAGTTCTCTCACCTTCGACCGAGGCCTACGATCGCGGCGAGAAATTCGCGCATTACCGCCGTATCGATACGCTCCAGGAGTACGTGCTCGTCGCGCAGGACAAGATGCGTGTCGAGCACTATCGGCGCGAGGGAGACCAGTGGATTCTTACGGAGCTCAACACGCCTCACGCCATTCTTCGGCTGCGTTCGATTGATTGCCAAATCGAGCTGTCCGCCGTCTACAGAGACGTAGATCTCCTCACCTGACATTCGTCATCCCCCACCCCTGACCTTCTCCAATGTTCCCGCGGCGCGCGAGAGCGCATCTTGCGGGGCATGAACGCATCAGCACAGTTCCACGGCGTGAGAAAAAATTACGGGTCGACCGAGGCGTTGCGCGGGCTCGACCTCACCATCCAGCGCGGCGAGATCCTCTCCCTCCTCGGCGCGAACGGCGCGGGCAAGACCACCGCCGTCCGTCTCCTCCTCGGACTCGCTATGCCCATCTCCGGCACGGTCCGCGTCTTCGGCGAAGATCCGCGCGACGCCGCATCGCGCGCGCGCACCGGCGCCGTCCTGCAGATCGCGCGCGTCCCGGAGACGTTGCGCGTGCGCGAGCACATCGACCTCTTCTCGAGCTACTACCCCAACCCGCTCCCGCTCGAGGACGTCATCGAAGCCGCGGGCCTGCAGGGACTCGAGCATCGCAAGTACGGCCAGCTCTCCGGCGGACAGCAGAAGCGCGTGCTCTTCGCGCTCGCGATCTGCGGCGATCCCGACCTCCTCGTCCTCGACGAGCCGACAACCGGTCTCGACGTCGAAGCGCGTCGCGCGATCTGGAAGCAGGTCCGCGCCTTCGCCGCGCGCGGCCGCTCCGTCCTCCTCACCACGCACTATCTCGCCGAGGCCGAGGCGCTCGCGAATCGCGTGGTGGTCATCCATCGCGGAGTCGTCGTGGCTGAGGGAACGCCGCGCGAGATCAAAGGCGAGTCCGCGACGCTCGAAGACGCCTTCATCGAAATGGTCAGTTGAGAGGAATCCTCATGAACCGCACACTGCGCATCCATCTCCTCGAAATCAAATACGAGTTTCTCAAGTCGCTGCGCCTGCCCGCGTACGCGCTGCCGACGATCCTCTTCCCCGTCGTCTTCTACATCTTCTTCGGCGTGATCTTCGGCGCGCGCGCGACCGGCCCCGTGCAGATGGGCGCGTACCTGCTCGCGACGTACGGCGCGTTCGGCGTCATCGGCGCGTCGCTGTTCGGGTTCGGCGTGTCGGTCGCGGTCGAGCGCGGACAGGGCTGGCTCGAGGCGAAGCGCACGACGCCGATGCCGATCAGCGCCTACTTCGCGGCGAAGCTGGCGATGGCGATGATCTTCAGCGCGATCATCGTGCTGCTGCTGTTCGCGCTCGGCGTGACGGTCGGCCACGTGCACCTGACGCTCGCCCAGGCCGCGACGATGTTCTTGATCCTCGTCCTCGGCTCGATCCCGTTCTGCGCGCTCGGACTCGCACTCGGCTTCTTCGCCGGTCCGAACTCCGCCGCGCCAACGGTGAACCTGATTTATCTCCCGATGTCGTTTCTCTCCGGACTCTGGATTCCGATCATCCTGCTGCCGAAATCGCTGCAGAGGCTCGCATTGTGGCTGCCGCCCTTTCACTTGTCGCAACTCGCATTGAAGGTACTCGGCGCATCGATGGGCAAGCCGACGCTGTTGCATGCCGCCGCGCTCATCGCCGCAGCGCTGCTCTTCACCGCGATCGCATACGTCGGATATCGCCGCGACGAAGGCAAGCAATATGGCTAGACTGGAATGACACTCATGGGCCGCCTCCTCCCACACGACAAAGAGCTCGCCTGGACGCCGTACGCGTGGCTGATCTACGTCGTCCCATTCGCGATGACGCCGCTCATGGCGTCGCGCTTCCGGACGCCGTGGGGTTGGACGCTCTACGCCGTCGCAACGCTCTTCTTCATCGCGCTCTACTTCCGCGCGTATTGGGTGCGCGGCCGCGAGCTGCTGCTCGTCGCCGCCGCCACGCTGCTCCTCGGCATCGGCTTCTGGCCCGTCTCCCTCGGCGCCGGCGCGTTCTTCATCTACGCGGCATCGATGATCGCGCAGCACGAGTCACCGCGTCGCGCGATTTTCGGCGTCGCGCTCATCACGCTCATCACGATCGCCGAGGCGCTGGTGCTGCACATGCGAATCGAAAACGCATCGTGGCCGATCGTCTTCACGATCATCGTCGGCGCGATCAACATTCACTTCTCACAGGTCGGACGTTCGAACGCACGCCTGCGCCTCGCGCAGGACGAGATCGAACATCTCGCGAAAGTCGCGGAGCGCGAGCGCATCGCGCGCGACCTCCACGATCTCCTCGGCCACACGCTGTCGCTCGTCGTGCTGAAGTCGGAGCTCGCGACGAAGCTCGCGGACCGCGATCCCGAACGCGCACGCGAAGAGATTCGCGACGTCGAGCGCATCGCACGCGAGGCACTCGCGGAAGTGCGCGCGGCCGTGACGGGCTATCGGTCCGGCGGACTGCAGGCGGAGTTGCAGCACGCGCGCAACGCACTCGCGACGGCGGGCGTCGCGCTCGAAACGGAGATCGCGAAAGCCGCGCTGCCGCCGTCGCACGAAGCGGTGCTCTGCCTCGCATTGCGCGAGGCGGTGACGAACATCGTCCGCCACGCCGGCGCGCGTGTGTGCCGCGTCGCGCTCAGCGTGACCGATGCGAATTGCGCGCTGACGATCGCCGATGATGGCCGCGGCGGCAACGCGCCGTTCGGCAGCGGACTCTCCGGCATGCGCGAGCGCGTCGAAGTTCTCGGCGGTTCACTGCGTCGCGACGGCCGACACGGAACCACACTGACCGTGATCCTCCCGTTGAACATCGCAGGCGCGGCGCAGGAACGCTCCGCATGATTCGCGTCGTCGTCGCCGAAGATCAGGCCATGGTCCTCGGCGCGCTCGCGGCGCTGCTCGAGATCGAAGGCGACATCGACGTGATCGGTCGCGCGAATGACGGCGAGCGTGCGCTCGCGATCTGTCGCGAGCACCGTCCTGACGTGCTGCTCACCGACATCGAGATGCCGCACATGACGGGGCTCGAGCTCGCGGCGAGCGTGAAGCGCGAAGGACTGCCGACGCGCGTCATCATCCTCACGACGTTCGCGCGCGGCGGCTATCTGCGACGCGCGCTCGAAGCCGGCGCGTCGGGGTACTTGCTAAAGGATTCGCCGGCCGAGCATCTCGCGAATGCCGTGCGCCGCGTCAAAGCCGGCGGACGCGTTGTCGATCCCGAGCTCGCCGCCGAGGCATGGAGCGAGCCCGATCCGCTGACCGATCGCGAACGGCAGGTACTGCGCATGGCCGGCGAGGGACAGACCAGCGCCGACATCGCGTCGACGCTGCATTTGTCCGAGGGGACGGTGAGGAATTACTTGTCGGAGGCGATCAGCAAGCTCGGCGCGGGAAATCGCGTCGAGGCTGCGCGCATCGCGCGCGACAAGGGCTGGCTCTAGCGCGTCAACGCCTTGCGCAGTTCCTCACGCACTTTGAAGCCGCTCTTCTGTCGCTCGCACTGCAACTCGTCTTTCCACGCCATGTTCGCGAGGAAATCCGTCACCGCGATGCGGTAGGTCTTCGTCGCTCCGAGTGAGGAAGGCGCGCTCACGAACGACTCATCGTCGGTCCCTTTGCGCGACGCGTTGTAATCGAGCAGTTGCTGCACCTGTGCGCCGACCATCGTGCAGGTCTCGATCTCGTTTTCATACGGCAGCGCCGCGAGCAGCAACTCCAGTGTCAGCGTGCCGCGTGGCAGCGGCTGGCGGAAGCTGCTCGTCGTCGAGATCGCGACGTCGGACTGCGTGACGTTGCGCATGACGTCGAGCGTGCGTTGCGCGAGTTGCGCGACGTTCAGCGGCTCGGCGAGTGTCGCGATGGGCGTGAACAACTCGCTGTATTTCGGATCGCGCTCCAACTCTTGCTGCATTTGCTGGACGCGCTTCGCAATCGCGCGGTCTTCGCGCATGCGCGCATCGACGGGCACCAATTGCGCGCGGACGCCGAGGCTGTTCGTGCCGAACGTCAGTTCGACGCGGCTGATGTAGGTGAGGTATTGCGACGGCGAGATGTACCAGGTCTGCGTGTCGGGAATGCGCGTGAGCTCGCGCTTCAAGTGACTGTGCGAGCCGAAAATCAGATTGATGTCCGGGATTGCCTTCGCCAGCGCGTAGTCATCCTCGGCATGTTCATGTCCGATCATGACGATTGCATCGACGCGTTCTTTCTCGCGCAACTCGCGCACGACTTCGCGCGCCGCGCCGACGGGATCACCGAACGTGAATCCCGGCGTCTTCACGAGCTTCGCGAAATCGCTTCCCGCGAGCGCAAAGACGCCAATGCGTTTCCCTTTGGCGGTGAACACGCGATAGCGCTCGAACCCCGGAGTATTCGCGCTGAGGATCGGATAACGAATCGCGGCGCGGCATTTGTCAAACTCCTCGTGACCGTAATCGGCGTCATGATTGCCAAACGCCATCGCATCGACGATGCCGTTGAACCACGACCACTCCGCGCAGCCATATTTGTCCGACCAAGCCGGCGCGCCCTTGTTGATCGTGTCCCCACCACTGAACACGAGTGCGCCACGCCGCTTCTCCGCTTTCAGATACCCAATCGTCCGCGCAATACCACCCCGCTCCCCCTCGTCCGTATAAAACGGGATCGCGTGGGAGTGATAGTCGGAAAAATGCAGCAGCGTGACGGTCGTCGCCGCGCGCAATGGTAGTGCGAGAAAAAGGACTAAGAGAAGAATTCGGCGCATGTCGTGACAGTGTAGTGCGCAAAAACAAAAAAGGCGCGCCTTGCAGCGCGCCTTTTTCCCAGCATTGCGCTGATGGATTTACTTCTTGATCGAGTCCTGCATTTCCTTGATTGCGGCCTCGCGTCCTTTTTCCTTCGCCGTCTTCGCGAACTGCGCGCGCTTCGTGGCGGGGAACTGGCGGACCAGGGCGAGGTAGCGGCCCTGCAACTGGCGCGACGCCAACTGCTCCGGCGTAATCGCCGAGCCGCGCTTACGGCCGCGTTTTGCGCCGCC
>DATELS010000267.1:0-4506 GCA_035276365.1 Thermoanaerobaculia bacterium | reverse complement strand
GGAGGCGAAGCAGAGCTACACGAACGCGCTGAAGCTCGCGCCGGAGTCGAAGGAGATCAAGGAAGCGCTGAAAGGTTTGTAGCCAGCAGCGGATACGGATCGACCGGCGTTCCCTTCCACCACTCCTTCGTCGGCGGAAGCACTTCGACCGCGAAGTGCAGGTGATTCGTCCCGTGCGCGTTGCCTGTCGCGCCGACGTAGCCGATCACCGTTCCCTGTCGCACGAACAACCCCTCGGCCAATCCATCCGCGTAGCGATCGAGATGCGCGTAGTAGTAGACGCGCTCTTCGTCGCGATCGAATTGATAGATGGTGATGCCGCCCGCATTGCTGAGGAAGAGCTTGCGGATCGTGCCATCGGTCGCGGCGAGGACGGGAGTGCCGCGCGGCGCGAGGATGTCGAGCGCGCCGTGCGTGCGACCGTTGGAGCGCGGCTGGTTGAAGTCGTCGTGCAGTTGATCCGCGGTCACGCCCAGGACGGGGATGAGGAGGTCGCTCTGTGGAGCGACGGCCGCCTCGGCCGTCGGCTGCTTCATCTGAACGGTCTGCACGTTCACCGGCCGACGGCCGAGGGCGGCCGTCGCTACACTGGGCATGGCGAAGCTGCACAGCACGATCGCCGCGCCTCCGACAGTCCATCCGATCAACAGCGTACGAAACGTCTTCACGCCAGCCGATAATGAATGCGACGTGCCGGAACTTCCCGATGTCGCGCTCTATATCGAAGCGCTCGCTTCACGCGTGCTCGGCCGTACGCTCGACAAGTTGAGGCTGGCCAATCCTTTCGTGCTTCGCACCGTCGAGCCCGGTCCATCCGACGTCGCTGCAAAAAAAATCGTCGACATCCGCCGCGTCGGCAAGCGCATCGTCTTCGCGCTCGAAGGCGAGCTCTTCATCGTCATCCATCTCATGATCGCCGGCCGCTTCAAGTGGCTCGCGAAAGGCGCGAAGATTCCGGGCAAAGTCGGACTGGCCGCATTCGACTTCGACAACGGCACGCTCGTCCTCACCGAAGCCGGCTCCAAGCGGCGCGCATCGATTCACATCGTGCGCGGAGAAGACGCGATCCGCGCACTCGATCCGGGCGGCATCGAGCCGCTCACGATGTCGCTCGACGACTTCTGCGCCGCGCTCACGCGCGAACGCCACACGCTGAAGCGCACGCTCACCGATCCGCATACGTTCAGCGGTATCGGCAACGCGTACTCGGATGAGATCCTCCATCGCGCGCAACTCTCGCCCGTGCAGCTCTCGACCAACTTGTCGGACGAAGAGATCGCGCGCCTCCATCGCGCGACGCAGGACGTGCTCCACGAATGGATCGAGCGCCTCCGCGCGGAGACCGGCACCGGCTTCCCCGAGAAGGTGACGGCGTTTCGTCCGGAGATGGCGGTGCACGGCAAGTATCGCGAGCCCTGCCCCGTGTGCGCGTCGCCCGTGCAACGCATCGTCTACGCCGAGAACGAAACGAACTACTGCGCCCGCTGTCAGACCGGAGGCCGCCTCCTCGCCGACCGCGCACTCTCGCGGCTGCTCAAAGGGGATTGGCCGAGATCGATCGATGAGCTGTGACCGCATCTCTAACGTTTCCGAAACCCGCACGTCTATGCCCTCAGAACCATGCTTCAGGCGGCCATGATCGGCAGTTTCCCCGCAACCGTTGCGACTCCCTCGGAATCCGAGGATCGGCGGATGGCGGAGGGGTGCGCGGCGGGCGACACGAAGATCTTTGAAGAAATCTACCGGCGCTTCGGCGATCGCATGAAGTCCATCGCCTGGAACCACCTCGGCAACGCCGCCGACGCGGAAGACGCAGTCCAGGAAACCTTCCTCAAGATCCATCGCGCCGCGACGACGTTCACCGGCGAGGCATCGTTCGGCACCTGGGCGTTCCGCATCCTCGTCAACACCTGCTACGACGTCCTGCGCCGCCGCAAGCGCCGCATCGACGAGGCGCCGATCGACGCGCTGCCCGAGACCGCCGAGCGCACCGCGCCGAACGTCGACGACGCCAAGCGCATCACGCTCCGCAAGCTCCTCGACGAGCTGCCCGAGCAACGGCGCGCCGTGTTCTCGCTATTCGAAATCGAAGGACTCAGTCACGCCGAGATCGGAGAGATCCTCGGCATCAGCGAAGGGAACTCCAAGTGGATCCTCTTCGCCACCAAGAAAGAGTTGCAACAGAAGTGGCGTCAACAACACCGGGAAAGATCATGAACATCACCTGCAGCCAATTCGACGACCTTCTCTTCGATGCCTCGCCTCTCGCCATGGAGACGGCGGCGCGGCACGCGGAGGAGTGCGAGTCGTGCGCACAGACGCTCGCCGACTGGATGGACATCGAGTCCACGGCGAAGTCGATGCACACGACGTGGCAGAGCGACCTGCTCTGGCCGCGCATCGAGCGCGCGATCCGACACGAGCGGCGCACGCCGATGCGCCGCTTGTGGCAGATCGCGGCCTCGTTCCTCCTCGTCGTCAGCCTCGGCGGCACGATGTTCTACGCGCTGCGCGTGCAGAGCCGCGAAGCCGACTTCGACACGCACCTCATCCGGATGAGTGCCGTCGATGAGGCGGACAAGGCCGAGCGCGACTACGAGCGCGCGATCAAGAACCTCGAGAAAGTCGCCGACGCGAAGCTCGACGAGGCCGAGACCCCGGTGATGGTCTCGTACAAAGAAAAACTCATGCTGCTCGATGACGCCATCGCCGAGTGCCAGGCGCAGATCGAGAACAATCGACAGAACGCGCACCTCCGCAACCAACTGCTCTCGATGTACTCCGAGAAGCAGCAGACGCTGCGCGACGTGCTGCGGGAGGAAAGCCATGTTTCGAATCCCTAGTCGCGCGCTGCTCGCGCTCCTCATCGCCCTCATCGCGCTTCCGCTCCTTGCAAACAGCAACGGCGGGAACGACGACGACGAGACGCGCTTCGAAAACAAGTACTCGCGAGACCTCACGTATCGCGGCGGCCGCGTCACCATCGATCACTCGTTCGGATCGCTGACCGTGCGTCCTGGCTCCGGATCGACGGTGCAAGTGCGCGCGACGATCCGCTCGTCGAATGCGAGCATCGGCCGCGAGATCCACATCGTCACCGAAGAAGGCGCGGGCGGAGTCACCATCCGCACCGACTTTCCGGAGATCCGCAACTGGCACGGCAGCCTCTCCTACTCCGTCGACATGACGGTCACGGTGCCGCCGAATGCGCCGGTCACGGCGAAGAACCGCTTCGGCAACATCGACGTGCGCGGACTGCAGATCAACTGCATCGTCGAGAACCGCCAGGGCTCGATCGTCGTCGAGAACCTGCGCGGCGCCGCGCTCTCGAACACCTTCGGCTCGATCGAGGCGACGGACATTCGCGGCGATCTCGCCGTGAACAATCAAAACGGCTCGGTGACCGTGCGCAAGGCGGAAGGGGCGGTGACGGTCGCGAATCGCTTCGGGTCGGTCGAGGTGTCGGACGTGAAGCGCGGCGCGACGATCTCGAACTCGAACGGGTCGATCGATGCGATGGACATCTCCGGCGCGCTCAAAGCGACGAGCGCATTCGGCAACGTGAAGGCATCGACGATCACCGGCACCGCGGACGTGACGACGAGCAACGCGCGCGTCGACCTCGCGAACATCGGCGGCGCGGCGACGGTGCGCAATTCGTTCGGCACGGTAACGGTCAACACGGTGAACGGCGACCTCACGGTGGACAGCGGGAACTCGCGCGTGGACGCGGAGAACATCCGCGGCGACGCGGACATCGAGACGTCGTTCGGTGCGATCAACCTGAAGAACGTGAGCGGCATCGCGACGCTGACGACCACGAACGGGAACGTGAAGGTGAGCGACGTCGGCGGCACGCTGTCGGTGGAGACGCGCTTCGGTTCGG
Source organism: Thermoanaerobaculia bacterium (assembly GCA_035276365.1). Classification (GTDB taxonomy): domain Bacteria; phylum Acidobacteriota; class Thermoanaerobaculia; order Gp7-AA8; family Gp7-AA8; genus QHVT01. Next base: position 620 of record DATELS010000267.1, on the reverse strand, counting down.
TGAAGGCGGATCGCATCCGCGGCACGGCCGACGTCGACTCTTCCAACGGCTCCGTGACCCTCGGCGACATCACGGGCAACGTGAAGGTGAAGGCGAACTTCGGCTCGGTGTTCGTCGACGGCGCCTCGGCCGGCGTGGACGTGTCGAACTCGAACGGCGCGATCTCGGTCGCGAACCTGCGCGGCAGCGGATGCCACCCGCTCGCACTGCGCACGACGTTCAGCTCGATCAAGGTGGGCGTCGCGGAAGGCGCGGGCTACAACGTGAACGCGCGCACGACGTTCGGCCGCATCAACACGGACTTCCCGGTCACGACGACGAGCATGAGCGAAGGCTCGATGGTCGGCACGATCGGCCGCGGCGGCTGCAAGATGGACCTGACGAACGCGAACGGCAGCATCACGATCGAGAAGGATTAGAAAAGATCAGAACGTGCGCCGATAGGTGAAGATGAAGGCACGCGCGACGCAGTCCCGAAGGGGCGGCGAGAACCGCGCGGACTTGATCTCCCTCTCCGCAAGAAACCCAAGGGCGTCGTCACCGGTCGAGTTGGAAACGACTCGCGTCCCGGTGACGACGCCCTTCGCATTCACGCTCGCCTCGACGACGACAATGCCGTG
>DATELS010000266.1:0-3237 GCA_035276365.1 Thermoanaerobaculia bacterium | reverse complement strand
TCGCGCGGGCGAGCGTTCCGGCGATCTCGAAGGCGTGATCAAGCGCTTCCTGCGCTATCAGAAGATGATCGTCGGGCTGCGCAAGAAAGTCGTCGGCGCGCTCATCTATCCCGCGATCCTCGTCGTGTTGTCATCGGCAATGATCTTCATCATGCTCACGTACGTCATCCCGAAGTTCGCCGAGTTCTTCAGCGGCTTCGGCGCGGAGCTGCCGTGGTTCACGACGCTGATGATCAACTTCGCGACGGGCTTGCGCGACAACGTGCTCTTCGTCGCGCTCGGCAGCGTGCTCACGATCATCGTCCTCAACCGCTGGATCGCGTCGACGGGACGTTTGCTCTGGGATCGCTTCAAGCTGCACGTCCCGCTCGTCGGCGGCGTGCTCCATCGCTTCGCCATTCTCCAGTTCACGCAATCCCTCGGCACTCTGCTCTCGGGCGGAACGCCGATGGTCCCGGCGATCGAGATCGCCGCGCAGAGCGTGACCAACCAGCTCGTGTCGACGAAGATCCTCGGCATCGTGCAGAACGTGCGCGAGGGCGAGCCGCTGTGGCGCTCGCTCGACTCGACCGGCGTCCTGAGCGACCTCGCCATCGAGATGATCAAGGTCGGCGAATCGACGGGCGCACTGACGGAAATGCTCGGGAATGTCAGCGAGTTCTACGACGAGGAAATCGAGGCCCGGCTCTCCCGCCTCGTGTCCGCGATCGAGCCCGTGATTCTCATCGGCATGGGCATCGTCATCGCCACCCTGTTGTACGCCTTCTACCTGCCGCTCTTCCGGCTTTCGAGCGTGGGGGCGAATCAGTGATGAACATCCGGCACGTCTACCGCCAACCGCCAACCGCCAACTAAAGCCATGGTCGCCGATCCGAACCGCTCGCTCTACAAGAACGCCGATCCCAACGGCGAGGCTTCGCGTGCCCGCAGACTCGCGGACCAGTATGGGTTTCCGTACGTCGACCTGGATCATTTCCAGGGCGATCACCAGCTCTTCCGCGAGATTCCGCTCGACCTGATGATCCGCTATCAGTTCCTGCCGGAGCATCGCGAGGACGGGCACATCTCGATCGTCGTCGGCGATCCGACCGACGTCCTCAAGCTCGACGAGCTCGAGCTCCTCCTCGGCGCGCCGCTCAACGTCAAGGTCGCGTCACCGTCGGCCATTCGCGACAAGCTGCAGAAGTCCGAGTCCACGCAGCGCGTGCTCGACGAGGCCACCGAAGGCTTCCGCATGCAGATCGTGTCGGAAGACGAAGACGGCGAAGAGACCGTCACGATCGACTCGATCACGCAGCAGGAAACGTCGCCGATCATCAAGCTCGTCGACTCCATCGTCTTCAACGCCATCCAGCGCCGCGCGTCGGACATCCACATCGAGACGCGCGACAACGAGGTTGTGGTCAAGTACCGCATCGACGGCGTGCTGTACGAGGCGCTCGATCCGATCGACAAGCGCCATCACTCCACGATCATCAGCCGTATCAAGATCATGTCGGAGCTCGACATCGCGGAGAAGCGCGTGCCGCAGGACGGCCGCTTCAAGCTGCGCATCACCGGCCGCACGATCGACTTCCGCGTCTCCGTCGTGCCGACCGCGCACGGCGAGGACTGCGTCATCCGTATCCTCGACAAGGAGTCGATGTCGAAGGAGTTCAAGAACCTCCGCCTCGACATCCTCGGCTTCGACCAGGGGATGCTGCACCGCTTCCGCAAGTTCATCAAAGAGCCGTACGGCATGGTGCTCGTCACCGGTCCCACCGGCTCGGGCAAGACGACCACGTTGTACGCCGCGCTCTCCGAGATCCAGTCATCGGAAGACAAGATCATCACGATCGAGGATCCGGTCGAGTATCAGCTCCGCGGGATCACGCAGATTCCGGTCAACGAGAAGAAGGGACTGACGTTCGCGCGCGGACTGCGCTCGATCCTTCGCCACGATCCGGACAAGATCATGGTCGGTGAGATCCGCGACGAAGAGACGGCGCAGATCGCCGTGCAGTCGGCGCTCACCGGTCACCTCGTCTTCACGACCGTGCACGCGAACAACGTCGTCGACGTGCTCGGCCGCTTCCTCAACATGAAGGTCGACCTCTACAACTTCGTCTCCGCGCTCAACTGCGTGCTCGCGCAGCGCCTCGTGCGCCGCATCTGCGATCACTGCAAGCACGAGGTGAAGTATCAGGACTCGTTCCTCGTGGAGTCCGGACTCGATCCCGCGGACTATCGCGGCAAGGTCTTTCACGAAGGCGCGGGATGTCTCGAATGCAACGGCACGGGCTTTCACGGCCGCGCCGCGATTTCGGAACTTCTCGACCTTTCGGATCGTATTCGAGGCATGATTCTCGACCGCCGCCCCGCCGCGGAGATCAAGCGCGCCGCCAAGGAAGAAGGAATGACCTTCCTCCGCGAGTCGGCGCTGCTGAAAGTGATGGAAGGACAGACGACGCTGCGCGAGATCAACAAGGTCACGTTCGTCGAGTAAAAAAAGTATGTCGCGATCCTTCCCGCCTGACGTCGTCGTTCTCGACTCCGACTCTCTGCTGCACGCGCGCTTCGGCCGCGGCAAGAATGGGCCGCGCATCGTGAACGCGAAGACGTATCGCCTCGCTCCGGACACGTTCGAGCCGGGCATGGTCACGCCGCAGCTCGTGCACGAGAGCGGCCTCGGCGAAACGTTGCGCCGCCTGCGCAGCGAAACGGGCAAGTGGGACAAGGTCTCGGTCCTTCTCCCCGACTCCTGGTTCCGCATCAACAACGTCGAGATGCCGACGCTCCCCACGAAGGCGAACGAGGCGAAAGACGTCGTGCGTTGGAGCCTCAAGCGCACGCTGCCCATTCCGCCCGAGGAGCTGCGCGTGTCGCACACGGTGCTGTCGCGCAGCGCGACCGGCGCGAAGGTGCTCATCCTCAGCGCGCTCGAGGCGACGCTCGCCGCGATCGAGCGCGTCTTCGCGGCCAACGGCTTCGAAGTCGTGCTCATCGAGCCCCTCGGCCTCAACCTCTGGAACGCGCTCGCGGTCCGCGAGGCGGAGACGAACGCCGATCGCCTCCTCGTCTATCTGCGCGACGACGAGTTCACGACCGCCGTCTTCCGCGGACCGCAGCCGCTGTTCATCCGCTCGCGCAATCTCAACGGCGACCGCACGCTCGAGCAGGAGCTGCGCCTCTCGGCCAGCTATCTGCGCGACTCGCTGAACGCCGAGGGATTCGCGAACTGCTACGTCGCCGGCGGGC
>DATELS010000265.1:0-17876 GCA_035276365.1 Thermoanaerobaculia bacterium | reverse complement strand
AGCCGTAGATGACCGCGATGACGAACAAAGTCGCGAGCACGAAGAAAAACTCGCGCGAGCGCCACGCGCGTCGCTGCACGACGCTCGCCAGCAACGCGACCGACGCGGCGACGCCGAGGATGCCGGCGTAGCCGGAGATGGGATCGGGATCGGACGGTCCCCACTTCTCGTCCATCGGCACGCGTCCGAAGAAATGCGGCTCGATCTGCACGATCGCCGATTTGCCGTCGGTGTACGGCAACGTCTTCGCGCTCCACGGATTGAGCTTCAACAAGTGGTACCTCTCCGACTTCGTCACCGCCTCGGCGAACGTCGCCAGAAACGGCGAGCCGAGCAGCGCGGCGACGATGAGCGCGCCGCCGAGGGTGAGGAAGAGGCGCGGAGAAGCGGAGCGCTCGACGAAGACGATCCACGCGACGTACAGCAGCGACAACACGAAGATGTGCGACGCGGTTTCCGGATGTCCGCCGTACAGCAGCGACGCCCACACGATCGCCGCGGCGGCGAATGCGCCGAACGTCGGACGCTCGGCCATGCGATCCATGAGATAGAGCACGGCCGGCAGAAAGCACGCGGTGGCGATGTGCGGAAAGTGCAGCCACACGGCCATGAAGCCGCCGAAGCCGAACGTCACCGCGCCGATGACGCTCGCGAGCTCGGACCAGCGTCGCCCGCGGCAATAGAGAAAGGTGAACGTCAGCGCGATCAGAATCTTGATCGCCGCCTCGGCCGTCATCGCGTGGCCGAGGTTCAGCGGGAGCGCGAGGATGCGGATGGGCGAGAACGCGGAGCTCTGTCCGTTCGCGAGCAGCGGATAGCCCGAGCCCGCGGAGTCGTTCCAAAGCGGCAGGCGTCCCGCCTTCCAACTCTCGCGCACGAGGTTCGCCCACGGCGCGTGCTGGTACGTGACGTCGTTCATCTCCGGATTGAGAAAGTGCGGCGTCGTGACGAGCGACCACGGAGGCAGCACCGTCATCATGTCCGCCGGGATGTTCACGTAGCGCCCCGTCATCGGCTTGAAGAAGAAGACGAGGACGAGGAGATAGAAGAGGAGGGCAATGCGCTTCGGCAGGTCGATGCGGAAGCGCCGCGCGAGCGCGACCGCGGCGGCGTAGAGCGCGGCGACGTACAGCCAGGTGGGGTTCATCGCTTCACGACACGATACGCAATCAGCGCGGCGAGCGTCGCCAGCGCCACGATCGCGCCGAAGCGGAACGTCCACGGGTCGTACCACACGCGCACGTCGAGCTCACCGGGCGGCACGGCGAAGCCGAGGAAGCCGCCGTTGACGCGGATCGGCTCGATACGCGCGCCGTTGCGCTCCACCTTCCATCCCGGCCAGTACGGAACGCTGCTCACCACCAGCGAGTAGCGCGGCGCCTTCACGTACAGGCGGTAATCGGTCGGCTTCGCCTGCACGATCTTCGCGGTCGCCAGCGGCGCGTTCTCCGGCCGCGCCTTGAAGAAGTCGTCGTGCATCTGCTGATTCTCGAGCTCGAGCTTGTCGAGGAACGCGGTGTGCGACCAGCCCTCCGTCTCCTTCAGCCGGCGATAGAACGAGTCGTCGTTGAAGTCGATGATCACGTTGCGCACGGCGAAGAAGCGCGGCAGCGCCTCCGTGTTCTCGAAGATGCGCCCGTCGAAGCCGTCGTAGAGCATGCGATAGCGCGGCGGGAGCTCGCCGCGCCAGCTCGTGATGACGTAGCGGACGTTGAGATAGTCGACGAAGTGCTTCTCCCACTCCGTCCACTCCGCGAAATAGTTCGGCGCGTCGTAGTCCGTGATCCACGAGAGCAGGCCGATGTAGCGCCCGTTCGTCATCGGATCGTGCGCGCGCACGTCTTCGTAGCCGTAGACCGCGGAGACGTTCGGGAAGAACGCCGCGCCGTTCGCGGAGATGCGGAACGGCTCGTTCGCGAGGACTTTTGCGCGGAGATCGTCGAGCGCGCGCAAGAGCGGCGTCTTCGGATACATCCACTTGTCGAGGATGACCGGGTTCCACTCGTAGCCCACCGCCCACAACTCCCACACGATCGCCGTGAGCAGCACGAGCACGGCGAACCAGTGCCGCGTCATCGTGCAGACGAGCGCGATCACGAGCACGGCCATGCTCGGCATCATCGCGATCATCGCGGTGTCGCGCTGCACCGCGGTCGACCACGGAATGGAGTGGTACATCACGACGAGGAACGCGCTCGCGCACGCGAGGCCGATCAGCACCGAGCGGCGGTCGCGCTCGAAGAGATCGACGGCGGCCGCGGTCTGGATCGCGAGCAGCAGCGCGAACATCAATCGCAATCGCGCATTGGCTGCCAATCGAAAGACGACGTGAAACAGCTCGCTCACTCCCGGCCAGGACATGATCACGCCGAGGACGATGACGGTGGCCAGGACGAAGAAGGCCTCGCGCGAGCGCCAGCGACGCGTCGCGATCACGTGCGCGAGCAGTGCGACCCATGCGGCGACGCCGAGGTAGCCGGCGAAGCCGCTGATGGACTCGGTGTGCGTCGGACCGCCGGAGTGCCGTGGCACCTCGCCGAAGAACTCCGGTTGAAAGAGCACGATCGCCGATGGCCAGTCGGAGAACGGGACTTCCGCGGAGGGTTTGCTCGCCGCGAGCTCCTGGTAGCGCTTCGACTTCGTCACCGCCTCCGCGAACGGCGCGAGTAGCGGCGCGGCGAGCAGGCCCGCGACTGCGAGCGCGCCGATGAGCGTCAACAGAAATCGCTTCGGCGTGCCGCGCTCGACGACCGCGATCCAGATCACGTACAGCGTCGCCAGAAAGAACGTGTGCGACACCGTCTCCGGATGTCCGCCGAAGAGCATCAGCGCCCACACGCTCGCGAAGGCGACGAAGCGCGGATACGTCGGCTGCTCCGCGATGAGATCGATGAGGTAGAACACCGCGGGCACGAAGCACGCGGTCGTGATCAGCGGGAAGTGCAGCCAGACGGTGATGAACGTCGAGAAGCCGAACGCGGTCGCGCCGATCACGCTGGCCATCTCCGAGTAGCCGCGCCTGCGGCACCAGAGGAACATGAACGTGAGCGCGATCAGGATCTTCATCGCGGCCTCGAACGTCATCGCGTGCGCGAGCGAGAGCGGGAGTCCGAGGAGACGCAACGGCGAGAGCGCGGAGCTCTGCGCGCTCGCGAGCAGCGGATAGCCGCACGCCGACGCCGCGTTCCACAGCGGCGGCTTTAGCGACTTCCAGCCCTCCCGCACCTGATGCGCCCACGGCACGATCTGCAGCGTGAGGTCGTTGAGCTGGCCGTTGATCGAGTGCGGGTCGGACGTCGTGTAGACCCACGGCGGCAGCGTCTTCAGAAAGTCGACGGGCAGGTTGACGTAGTCCTGCGTCAGCGGGAGATAAAGGAAGACGAAGACGAGCGCGAAGAAGAAGGTGGCGACGCGTTTCGGCAGGTCGAGTCCCGCGCGGCGCGCGAGCGCGATCGCGCCCGCGTACACGATTCCTGCGTACAGCCACGTCGGGTTGAACACGGCGGCGGATGATAGTCTAGGCGTGCGTGAACCTCACGTGGCTCTACGTCGGCGTGCTCTACGCGATCGCCGCGCGCCTCGCACGCGTCCCGCTTCGCGCCGCCCTCCTCTTCTACGCGCTCGTCCTCGGATTTCTCTGGCGCCCGCTCACCGAGCCGGTGACGATCATTCCCGCCGACGTCGTGAAGCTCGTCGCGCCGTGGTCGGAGCTGCACGCGCCGAATCGCGGTCCCGTCACGAAGTACGAGGTGTCGAATCTGAACCTGCACGACGTGACGATGCAGATCGTGCCGTGGATGGTGCGTCCGGTGCTCGCGAACGGGCAGAGCACGCCGCTTTCTCCGCTCCGACTCCTCGTCCGTCCGCTTCCGCTTGGCTACGCGATGAATGCCGAGGCGGCGATGAAGCTGCTCGTCGCGCTGACGCTGATGTTTCTCCTGTGCCGCACGCGCTACTCGATGACGGCCAGCCTCGCCGCGGCGATCGCGTACGGCTTCTCGACGTGGATGATCACGTGGCTGCAGTTCCCGATCGCCGCGGCCGCCGCGTTTCTGCCGGGCATCGTGTTGGCGATCGAAAAGAAGCACTTCGTGTTGATGACCGCGGTGTTCGCGATCACGGTGCTCAGCGGGCATCCGGAGACGGTGTTCAACGTCGCGCTGCTCGCGTTGGTGACGGTGCGCTTTCGGCTGACGTGGCGCGTCGTGCAGGCAGCGCTGCTCGCGGCGCTCATCGCGTCGCCGTTTCTGATCCCGTTCGCGCGTGCCGTGGTGCGCTCGCAACGCTTCGCGGAGACGCGCGCGCCGCGCGACATCACGCCGCCGTTCTCCGACAAACCTTCCGCGCTGCTGCTGTTGCAGCCGCGTTTCTTCGGCGAGCTGCCGATCGAGCGGCCGTGGGGTCCGACGACTCTCGAGTCGATCTGCGGCTTCGCGGGAGTGCTGGCGCTGGCGAGCGTGGTCGCGGCGGCGATCTATCTCGCGATGCGTCGCAAGTGGCGCGAACGCGAGCTGTTTTACGTCGTGGGATTCGTCGTCTGTCTCGGCGTCGTCCTCGGCTGGCCGCTGATCACGCCGGCCTTCCACGCCATCGCCGGACTCGCCCCCACGATGCGCATGCGCCTCGGCCTCTGTTGGTTCGCGAGCCTGCTGATCGCGGCGGTGATCGACTGGTCGCGCAACGAGACGCGCGTGCCGCTGTTGCTTGGCGCGCTCGCGGTCTCGGCGACGATGCTCTGGGCATTACGCACGACCGCGTTCCCCTCGGACGCGCATCGCGTCAGCGCAATCCTCTCGCTGCTCCCGAGTGTCGCCGTGCTCGCGGCGTTGATCATCCCGCGCATCGAGATCGCAATCGCGCTGACGTTCGTCGAGCTCTTCGTGACGATGCACACGTGGAATCCGATCCTGCCGCTGCGCGAGCTCTATCCGAAGACGCCGCTCATCGCCGCGCTGCAGCGGATCGATCCGCACGCGCGCATCGTCGGCACCGGGTCGCAGCTGTACCCGTACACCGGCGCGATCTTCGGCTTCGACGACGTGCGCCCGCACGATCCGATGGCCGACGCGTCGTACGTCGCGCTGCTGCACGAGAAGGCGGGATGGAACTCGCAGGAGTACTACGCGAAGTGGAACGACACCGACACGCCGCTGCTCGACGAGCTGCGCGTGAAGTACGTCGTCACGGAGCCAACTCGCGAGCTCGAGCCGCCGCGCTACAAGCTGCTGTACTCGGGACGCGACGGAAGAATCTACGAGCTAACGCGACCGCGTCTCTAACGCGCGAAACACGCGCTGCGCCTTCGCAAACGCATCGCGCGGATCGCCGTCGAGAATTTCGCGCATCGCCGCGATGACGCGTTCCGCATGCGGCGCGATGCGCCCGCGATTCGCGTCGATCACCGGCGCCCACACAGACGCGTCACTCCCCGCAAGCCGCAGAAACGTGCGCAACCCCGACCCCGCGAAGCGCAACGATTCTTCATCGATCGAAGCCGCAAGCGCAGTGGAGAGAATCTGCGGCAGATGCGAAGTCAGCGCAACGGCCGCGTCATGCTCCTCCGCACTCACGCGCTCAATGACGCCACCACAATCGCGCACCATCTCATCGACGAGGTCGTGCGAGTCATCGAGAAACCAGGGCTTGTTCTCGAACAGGCCCGCGCGCGCGGAAGCAAGCCCACGACTCTCCGCACCCGCGAGCGGATGCCCAGCCACGAAGTTCGAACCAGCCACAGCGCGCAACGGCGCCATGACGCTGCAAGCGCTCGTCACCACTGCGAACTGCGAACTGCGAACCGCGAACTCGGAAGCCACATCCACCGGCGTCGCCAACAGAACGAGATCCGGATCGGCGATCTCCCCCTCATCCGCCGCGCCCGCGGCGCGCGCCTCCTCGACCGTCAGGTGCGGATCGAGGAAGCCCACGCGCCAGCCGCGCGCGCGCAGTGCGATGCCGGCCGAGCCGCCGATCAGGCCGAGACCGACGATCAGCGCGCGGCGCGGCATCGCGTCACCGCGCCATCAGGATGAGCGTGCGGTCGACGACCGTCGACGTCGTCACGTCAAAGTACGGACGCTGGATCGTCACGCGCGGACGATTCGGTCGCGGCGAGATCTCCGCCGCCTTGTACACGCCCGTCGCCTTCGCCACATCCGTCTGCAGATTCATCTGCTTGATCAGTCCCTCGATCGAGCGCGCGTCCGCGCCGAGCTCGCCCGTGCGGTAGTACGCCTGCGGCTTCACCGCGCCGAGGTTGTTCGTCACGTCGGGAGCGACCGTGTTGTAGCCGTACTGCTTCGCGTAATACTCCGCCACCTGTTCGACCGGCGCGTCCGTGTCATAGATCGCCATCGGCGGCGGCTCCTGCGACGGAACGGCGATCTTGTGCGCCTGCTTGAAGGTCTCGGTCAACTGCCCCAGATACTTCGCCCCCGGATACACCACGAAGCTGAACGCCTCGGGCTCCACATAGTCGTCCTCGCGTTTGCACGACGTGAGAACGACCGCCAGCACCACGACGGCGGACAGCAGCAATTTCGATTTGGTAGACCTGTTCGTAGACAACACTCAACTCCTCCGGATTCGGTTTCGCGCGCGAATTATACGGACGGGGCGCGTCAGGCGTCGGTTTCGAGGCCGAGGTAGGCGGTGATCGGGCGGCCGACGACGGATTCGAAGCGCTGCGAGTACGACTGCACCGCGCCGGCAGGCTCGTCGAGGAAGATGCGCTCGACGCGGAAGAGCGGCACGAACATCGTGATCATCTCGATGTCCGCCTCCTCCTCGCGCGTGATCTGATGCAGCCAGTCCTCGAACGAGTCGAGGTTCACCGCGCGCATCGTCACGCCCGCCGCGGACAACGCGCGCAGGAGCCCGAAGAACTTCTCCTTCGGATTGACGAGGTTGACGATCACCAGCGCGTTGGGCGCGAAGCCTTCGATCATTTCTCGAGCTCGGACAATTCAATCAACACACCATTCCCCGCCGCCGGATGCAGAAACGCGACGCGGCATCCGTGCGCGCCCGGGACGGGCGCTTCGTTGATGAGACGAAATCCCTGCGCCTTGAGCCGCTCGAGGTGCGCCTCGATGTCGTCGACGCGGAAGCAGAGGTGATGAATCCCCTCGCCGCGCTTGGCGATGAACTTCGCGATCGGCGAGTCGTCGCCGGTCGGCTCGAGCAGCTCGAGGTTCGAGTCGCCGACGGAGAGGAACGCCGTCTTCACGCCCTGCGACTGCACGGTCTCGACGTGCTCGATCGTCAGCCCCATCGCCTCGTAAATCTTCGCCGCGTCGAGGGAGCGGACGGCGATGCCGATGTGGTCGAGTGTTGGTTTCGTCAACGTTCACCCCTGCAATCCAGATACAGCCGCGAGAACTTCTCGCGCAGCGCAAACTCCAGATCGATCTCGAACATGCCGAACAGTTCGCTGATCGCGTGAAAGCCCGCGTGATACACGCCGCGGATGAGCGCGCGGCGCGCCGGCCAGAACGAGCGCGCGTTCGACACCGCGCTCCACTGCTGATCGAGCACCGTGCCCTCGCTCGGTTCGGAGAACCAGCGCCCTTCGTACGCGTGTCCACGATGCTCGAGCGTCGTTTCGTCCGACAACTGCGCGGCGTGCGTGCCGTAGCGTGCGGCGTGCTCGTCGGGTGCGACGTGCGTGTCGAGGAAGAGCAGTCCGTCGCTCGCGAGCAACGAATGCATCGTCTCCAGGAACGCGAACGGATTGTCGAGGTGATAGAGCAGGCCGCAGCAGAGGATGGCGTCGAACACGCCGTCGCGCGCGGGATCGAGCGACTTCACGTCACGATGCTCGAAGCGGAGGTTGTCGAGCGCGTGGTGACGGCGGATCAGCTCCGCCTTCTCGAAGTTCGAGCGACGTCCTTCGATGCCGAGGGTGTCCCAACCTTCGCGCGCCATCTCCAGCGACAGTCCGCCTTCGAGCGAGCCGAGATCGAGGACGCGCAGGCGAGGTTTCGCGAGCCGGCGCAGGAGCGCCTTGATCGTGATCGTGCGCGCGTCGTCGGTGATCAGCGGCACGTTCGGTCCGAGGGTCGACTCGGTCGGCGTCAGCGGGATGTTGTGTCCCGTCCACACCTGCTTGCGGATTTGCGCGAGAACGTTGCTCATACGCCCTTCACGTCCGCACCCCAGATGTGTTTGTGCAGTTGCGTCTGGAAGCGCGCCGGCACGCGGTCGGCGAGCATCCACTCGGCGAGGTCTTTCATGTTCATCGCGCCCCAGACAGCCGAGAAGAGGATCGTCCAGCGATCGAGTTTTCGTTCGGCGATCACGTCGCGCGCCCAGTCGTAGTCCGCGCGATCGGCGATCACGAACTTGATCTCGTCGTGCGGACGCAGGTCGTCGAGATTCGCCCAACGGTTCTTCGTCACTTCGCCCGAGCCGGGACACTTGATGTCGAGGATGAGCTTCGCGCGGCGATCGACGGGAGTGATGTCGATGGAGCCCGAGGTCTCGATGAGGACTTCGAACTGCTCGTCGCACAGCCGCGCGATGAGGTCGAACGCCTCGCTCTGCGCGAGCGGCTCGCCGCCCGTGACCTCGACGAGATTGCACCCGTAGCTCTTCACGCGCGCGACGACGTCGTCGAGCGACATGCGCTCGCCGCCCGTGAAGGTGTACTCGGAGTCGCACCACGTGCAGCGGAGGTTGCACCCGGTGAGTCGCACGAACACGCACGGCCGCCCGGCGTGCGAGGACTCGCCCTGGATGGAGTGGAAGATCTCGGTGATGCGGAGCATCGCGATCATTATTCTAGAAAGCATGGATCACGAGACGGCGATCCTGATCGCGGAGCGCTACGTCCACCTCCGGATGGGCGAGCGCGCGCTGAAGGCGCTCGAGTCGGCGCGACTGAACGACGCGCGCACATGGCTCTGGCGCGCGAACGCCCTCCACTCCCTCGGCCGCGACGAGGAATCGGCGGCAGCCGCGCGTCTCGGACTCGAATTCGATCCGCAGTCGCCGTACCTTCATGTCGCGGTCGCGATCGCGGAGATGGCGCGGAAGCTCTATCCGGAGGCAGAGGCGGCGGCGCGGGAGGCGGTGCGGCTCGATCCGGAATACGCGCAGGCGCACTCGGTCCTCGCGCTCATTCTCTCGGCGACGCGCAGGCCGATGGGCGCCGCGAAAACGCTGCGCCAGGCGCGATCGCTCGAACCGCAGGACACCGCGGTGCGCATCTTCGATGTGCTTCTCATGCTGCAGCGCCGGGAGATCCTCGCTGCCGACGCGGAGGCGCGCGCGATTCTCGCGGATGAACCCGACAACTCGGCCGCACATTGGATTCGAGGAATGTCGCTCTGGACCTCCGGACGATGTCGCGCCGCCGCGAAGCATTTTCAAGAGGCGGCGACGCTCGATCCGGGCGACACGCTGTGTGTTCGCTGCGCGCGGATCGCGAATCACTGGCTGCTCTGGCCGCTGCGGATGACCATGCCCGCCGCGCGCGGGATCGCGGTGATCGCGTGGTCGATCACGTTGATGATCGGATTGGACAGCAGCGAATGGCGACCGTTCTGGTACAGCGTCGCGCTGTTGTTGTACATCGTCGCGGGCATGATCTCGGTCTATCGCCCGCTGAGGTAGCGCGTCGGATCCGCCACTCCCGCCTCCTCGAATCCCTTTCTGCGCAAGAGGCACGAGTCGCAGTGGCCGCATGCGCTCCCGTCCGGCGCAGGGTCGTAGCACGAGTGCGTGAGTGCGTAGTCGACGCCGAGGTCGATGCCGCGGCGGATGATCTCCGCCTTCGTCATCTGCAGCAGCGGCGCGACGAGCCTCGGCTCGCGATGCTCGACGCCGCTGCGCGTGCCTTCGAAGATCACCTGCTGGAACGCGTCGATGAATGCCGGACGGCAATCCGGATAGCCGCTGAAGTCGAGCGCGTTGACCCCGATCCAGATCTCCTGCGCCTCCCGCGCCTCGGCGTACCCCAGCGCGAGCGCGAGAAAGATCGTGTTGCGCGCGGGCACGTACGTGATCGGGATTCCCGGCGCGCCGACCGCGTCCTTCGGCACGTCGATGTCGCTCGTCAACGCGCTCGCGCCGAACACGCGCAGGTCGAGCGTATGCACCACGTGCTCCGCGACGCCGATCGCCGACGCGACGCGCTTCGCCGCATCGAGCTCCACCGAATGACGCTGCCCGTACACGATCGACAGCGCGTGACACTCGCGCTGCTCGCGCTTCGCGATCGCGAGCACCGTCGCCGAATCGAGTCCGCCGGACAGAAGAATCACCGCGCGCATGGCTCGGCTATGCTAGCGCCCTTATGGCCGACTTCTCCGTGTACGAGCTCCTCAACAAGAAGCGCCGCGGCAATCCGCTCGAGCCGCGCGAGATCGAGTTCTTCATCGAAGGCTTCACGCGCGGCGCGATCCCCGAATACCAAATGTCCGCGTTGCTGATGGCCATTGCCATCAACGGCATGACGGCCGAGGAGATGGCGACGCTGACGCAGGCGATGCTGCGCTCCGGCGAGCAGTGGCATCTGCGCGACAGCTACGACTTCATCGCCGACAAGCATTCGACGGGCGGCGTCGGCGACAAGGTGTCGCTCGTGCTCTCGCCGTGGGTCGCGGCGTGCGGCGTCCCCATCGGCATGCTGTCCGGCCGCGGCCTCGGCCACACGGGAGGCACGCTCGACAAGCTGGAGGCGATCCCCGGCTTCAACGCGCGCCTCTCGCGCGAGGAGTTCGAGCGCAGCATCGCGGACTCGGGATGCGTGATCTCGACGTCGACCGAGGGGATCGCGCCGGCGGATAAGAAGATCTATGCGCTGCGCGATGTGACGGGCACCGTCGAGTCGCTGCCGCTCATCACCGCGTCGATCATGTCGAAGAAGCTGGCGATGGGCGCGTCGGGACTGATCCTCGACGTGAAGACCGGCAGCGGCGCGTTCATGCGCATCTATCAGGACTCGAAGGCGCTTGCGCAGAGCCTGATCGCCGCGGCCGCGGGCTCGGGGACGAAGGTCGAGGCGCTCATCACGGACATGGACCGGCCTCTCGGAATTGCGGCCGGCAACGCGAACGAGATCATCGAGACGATCGAGGCGCTCAAGGGGAAAGGTCCGGACGATTTGATGGAGGTGACGCGCGCGCAGGCGGAGCGGACGCTGGTGATGTCGCGCCGCTTCGACGAAGACTCCGCGCGCGCCGCGCTGGACGAGGCGCTGAGCTCCGGACGCGCGCTCGAGCAGGCGCGGAAGTGGATCGCCGCGCAAGGCGGCGACGTCGCGATCGTCGACGACTACTCGCTCCTCCCGCAGCCGGTGGAGACGATCGAGGTGAAAGCGCCGCGCAGCGGCTTCATCACGGCGATGGACACGTACCAGGCGGGAATGTTCACGGTGGACCTCGGCGCCGGCCGCAAGAAAGCCGACGACGTGATCGACTACGCCGCTGGCGTGATGTTCGATCGCAAGACCGGCGACGCGGTGAAAGCCGGCGACGTGATCGCGCGCATTCAACTCGGGAAGAAGGGACGGGACGCGGAGGAACTGCGCGCGCGGTACCTGTCGTTCGTCACGATCGGCGAGGAGGAGCCGGCGGCGCGGCCGATGGTGCATGAGCACCTCGTTTGAACGATGAACGATGAACGATGAACGATGAGAAGTAGCGATGAGGCGTGAGCTTTCGGATCGAACCAAGGCGTTTGCGTTGCGCATCGTGCGGTTGTCTGCTGCGTTGCCTCGTACGCGTGAGGCGGATGTCATCGGCCGGCAAGTGCTCCGCTCTGGAACTTCACCGGGCGCGCAATGTCGCGAGGCGTATCGAAGTCGCTCGAAAGCGGAGCTGATCAGCAAGCTCGAAAGCTCGCTTCAAGAGCTCGACGAAACGTCGTACTGGCTCGAGTTGCTCGTCGAATCGGAAATCGTTTCGCAAACGAAGCTCGCGCCGCTCATGACGGAAGCCGACGAGTTGACGCGCGTCATGGTCGCCGCCGTTCGGACGCTGAAGCGTGGCGGTTGACCGTTCATCGTTCATCGTTCATCGTTCATCGTTATGAAATCCCGCGCGATCGTGATCGTCTGCGATTCCCTCGGCGTCGGCGAGTTGCCGGATGCGAAAGACTTCGGCGATGAGGGTTCGAACACCCTCGGCCATGTGCTCGACTCGCAGCATCCGAGTCTTCCCACCCTCACGAAAGTCGGCCTGCTGCACACCTTGCCCACGCCCGCGACCACGGAGCATGCGAGTGCGGCGTATGGGCGGATGGCGGAAGTGAGCGCGGGGAAGGACACCACGACGGGTCACTGGGAGATGATGGGGCTCATCGTCGAGGATCCGTTCCGGACGTATCCCAACGGCTTCCCGCCCGAGATCATCGCCGAATACGAGCGTCGCATCGGGCGCAAGACCCTCGGCAACAAGCCCGCGTCGGGCACAGTCATCCTCGATGAGTTGGGCGAGGAACACATACGCACCGGCGCGCCCATCGTCTACACGTCCGCGGACTCCGTCTTCCAGGTCGCAGCGCACGAAGAAGTGATTCCGATCGAAGAGCTGTGGCGCATCTGCGCGGAGGCGCGGGAGCTCATGCGCGGGGAGCACAACATCGGACGCATCATCGCGCGGCCGTTCGTCGGCAGCGGTGCGGGACACTTCAAGCGCACCGCGAACCGCAAAGACTTCTCCGTGCGTCCCACCGGCGAGACCGTCGTCGAGCGCGCGACCAAATCCGGCAAGCAGGTCATCGGCCTCGGCAAGATCGCCGACATCTTCGATCGCGTCGGCATCGGCACCGAGATCCGCACCGAATCCAACTCCGACGGCATGCGCAAGACGATGGACCTCGTCCGCGACTCCGACGCCGACTTCATCTTCACCAACCTCGTCGACTTCGACTCGAAGTACGGCCATCGCAACGATCCCATCGGCTATGCGAAGGCGCTCGAGACCTTCGATGGCGAGCTCGCCGCGCTTCTCGCGTCGCTGAACGAGAACGACTACGTGTTCATCACCGCCGATCACGGCTGCGATCCGTGCGACGTCTCCACCGATCACACGCGCGAGTACGTGCCGCTCATCATCGCCGGTCCGCAAATCCGCGGCGCCCGCCCCCTCGGCACCCGCACCACCTTCGCCGACCTCGGCGCCACGATCTGCGATCTGCTCGACCTTCCGCGCGAAGGCATGGTCGGCACGAGCGCGCTGCCGGAGCTGGGAGTGCAGCGATGAAACGCGCGATGCTGCTGCTGTTTCTCGCGACGACACTGACCGCGCAAACAAGCGATGTCGCGCAACGCGTCGCCGATGATGCGATGGCGATCGATCGCGTGGCGGAAGTGAGCAAGCGCGATCTACCGCGCGATGTGCTCAAGCGCATCATCGACCAGGACATCGATCTCCTTCGCGGCAAGCGTCCGGACGGCTCGTATCAATACGCGACGTGGGAGCGCTTCGAGGCGGGACGCATCAGCAATTCGTTCTCCGTGCAGACGCGCAAGGACAAGATGGACACGCTCGAGATCAAGGGCACGTGGGTCTATCGCATCGTCGTCGACATCCCGGCGCGGCGCCTCGTCGTGCGCAAGAACCGTCCGATCTGGATCGAGCGTGTCGACGTCGATTACGTTGCGGAAGGGCGGACGCAGTCGCAGGTGCAGACGTTCGACGTGAAGGCGTGGCTGCAGCCGGGCGAGATCAAGCCCATCGATCTGCCGGTGATCGCGCGACAAGTGACGGCGAAAGTGATCGCTACCGCCGATCCGAAAGGCGGCTACGGCAACGTCGACGTCGCGCTCGTGCAGGCGAAGATCGTCGACAAGGCGGACAGTCCGTACGCGGACGCGGTGTCGAGCGCGAAGGCGATTCAGCGCGGGCTCGACAACGGCGAGATTCCTTCGATTCGCGCGATGGCGCAGCGGCTGAGGTCGAGCCTGGGAACGAGCGCGCCGGTTGCGCGTCCGGCGACGGCCGAGGTGACGGTGCGGGCGACGGAGACGGCGCCGGCGGCGCAGATCGAGATGCAGGCCGAACTGCAGCTCATCGAAGATCTGCTCACCGGCAGCGATAGCGAGCGCCGCCAGGGACTCGACCGTTTGCACCAGCTCATCCGCAAAATGCGGCCGTAATCCGCCCGAAATTTGCATCCCCGCCTGCGCCGCCGGTTTGACGATCGGCGGATGAAGACGTAGAATGCCCGTCCCTCTTGTTGTATCCCTTTAGCGCACTTCCGAAAGGAGCCTCACTTGTCGTCAGTCAAACTTAGTTTCAAGGTCGGGGACAAGCTCGTTTATCCGAACCACGGTGTGACGGTGGTGGAGCATATCGGCGAGTCGCCGATCATGCCGTCGGGATCCAGCTACTACCACCTGCGCCTTCTCGCGAATAACTCGCGGCTGGTGGTGCCGATCACGAACACGGACCGCGTCGGTCTTCGCCGTCTGTACCAGCAGAAGGAGATCAAAGGGCTCCTGGGACTGCTGGAGCAGAAGCTGGTCAAGAGCCACACCGACTGGAAGGGCCGTTACCGCGAGAATCTCGAGAAGATGAAGACCGGTCGCCTCGAGGACGTCGCCGAAGTGCTGAAGAACCTCAACGAGGTCCAAAAGCGGAAGAGCCTCTCGTTCCGTGAGAAGAAGATGTACGACCGCGCGAAGTACCTCCTGGTGTCCGAGGTCGCGATCGTGAAGGACATCCCGGAGCCGGAAGCGGAGAAGCTCATCCACAAATGCCTGGAGAAGTCGCTCGCCGTGGCCGCCGGCCACTAGCGTCCGACCTCACCGGTCGTTCGAGTGCCGCCGCAAGGCGGCATTTTTGTTTGTCGCGAAAGCGTGGCTGGTTGCTTGTTGCTAGTTGCTTGTGGATTCTGGCGAAAAACTACGACCAACGAGTCACCAGCAACCAGCAACAACGAATGCGGTATCTTGCGATTCGACGATGACGCAACGCCTCCCTGACTGGATCCGCGAGAAGAAGCTCAACCTCTCCGCGCTGCGCGAGGTGAAGTCGCTCCTGCGCGAGAACAACCTGCACTCGGTGTGCGAGTCGCTGGCGTGTCCGAACCGCACGGAGTGCTTCTCCCGCGGCACCGCCACCTTCATGATCCTCGGCGACATCTGCACGCGCTCGTGCGGGTTCTGCAACGTGACGACGGGACGTCCGTACGCGCCGCCGTCGCCGGACGAGCCGCGCGCGGTCGCGGAGACGGCGCGGCGGATGGGTTTGCGGCACGTCGTCGTCACATGCGTGACGCGCGACGATCTCGCGGACGGCGGCGCGCATCAGTTCGCGGAGACGATTCGCGAGCTGCGCGTCGCGCTTCCGAATGCGGCGGTGGAAGTGCTGACCTCCGACTTCCGCGGCAACATGGAGTCGGTGCGCACGGTCGTCGAGGCGCGCCCGGACTACTTCAACCACAACGTCGAGACCGTGCCGCGGCTCTACGACTTCGTCCGTCCCGGCTCGCGCTTCGAGCGCTCGCTTTCGATTCTGCGACACGCGAAAGAGCTCGACGAAACGATCACCACGAAGTCGGGACTGATGCTCGGACTCGGCGAGCGTCGCGACGAAGTCATCGAAGTGCTCGAGCGATTGCGCGAGTCGAACGTCGAGATCGTGACCATCGGCCAGTACCTGCAGCCGAAGCGCGAGAAGCTCGACGTCGTCGAGTACGTGCATCCGGCGGTGTTCGAGGAGTACCGTGAGATCGGACAGGAGCTCGGCTTTCGCGCGGTCTTCTCCGGGCCGTTCGTGCGGAGCTCGTACATGGCCGACCTCGTCGCTCACGAACATGCGCAAGCCGCGAACGATTGATCCCGCGAAAAAGCTCACCGGCGCGTACTTCGTCACCTATCTGCCGATCTTCCTCGACTACCTCGCGGTGGAGAAAGGTCTCGCGAAGAATTCGCTGTCGTCGTACGCGATCGATCTCCGCCACTTCGGCGTGTGGCTGAACGAGCAAAGCATCGACGTCGATCGCGTCGAGCGCATTCACATCGTGAAGTACTTTCAGTCGCTGCGCGCGTCGGGCATCTCCGCGCGCTCGGTGGCGCGCGCGCTCGCGGCGATTCGCGGCTTCTTCCGCTTTCTCGTCGCGGAGCGGCATCTGAAGAAGGACCCGACCGAGAACCTCGAGAATCCGAAGCTCTGGTCGACGCTGCCGAAGTCGCTGCAGCCGGAGGAAGTGGAGGCGCTGCTCGCCGCGCCCGATCGCACGACCGCGGACGGCCAGCGCGACGCTGCGATGCTGGAGCTGCTCTACGCGACGGGACTGCGCGTCAGCGAGCTCATTCGCGTGCGTCTCGATGAGGTCGTGATGGACGCCGGTTTCCTGCGCACGATCGGCAAGGGATCGAAGGAGCGCATCGTGCCGTTCGGCGACGCGGCGAAGGAGACGATCGTCGCGTACATGGAGTCGGGACGCCGCGCGCTCGACAAGCACGCCGATCCGCACCTCTTTCTCTCGCGCCGCGGGCGTCCGATGACGAGGCAATCGTTCTGGATGAAGATCGTGCGCTACGCGCGGCAGGCCGGGATCAGGTCGCACATCTCGCCGCACGTCCTGCGCCACGCGTTCGCCACGCATCTCCTCGAGAACGGCGCGGACCTGCGCAGCGTGCAGATGATGCTCGGCCACGCGGACATCTCGACGACGCAGATTTACACGCACGTCTCGCGAGCTCGGCTGCAACGGATGTACGAGAGCTTTCACCCGCGTGCCTAGGAACGATTTCCGGGCATAATCGTCCCACCAAAGCGTTAACGAACACGTCCCGATGAAACCCATCCTCCTCGCGCTCGCTACAGCTCTCCTCGCCACCTCGGCGAGCGCGAGCATTGCGCTCTTCTCCGACGGCCGGAACATGAAGATCGAGGCGTACGCGGTGCAGGAGGACACGATCCATCTCACGATCGCCGGCGGCGGGAAGCTGTCGCTACCGCTCTCGCGCATCGAGCGCATCGTCGACGACGAAGTGACGACGCCCGAAGTCGTGGAAGAGGTGAAGAAGATCGTGGAAGAGGGTGTGTTCCCCCGGCGCTCGTGGCGGTTCTCCGAGGAGAGCAAGCCGCTGTTCAAATCCAAGTACGACGCGATCATCATCGAGGCCGCGCGCCACTTCGACGTCGACGCCGCGCTCGTCTCCGCGGTCATCAAGGCCGAGTCGGACTACGATCCGCGCACGCTGTCGAACAAAGGCGCGCGCGGGCTGATGCAGCTCATGCCCGCGACCGCGAAGCGCTTCGGCGTCACCAACTCGTACGATCCGGGCGAGAACATCTACGCCGGCACGCGCTACCTGCGCTGGCTGCTGAAGACGTTCGACGGCAACGCCGACCTCGCCGTCGCCGCATACAACGCGGGCGAGGGGAACGTCTGGAAGTACAACGGCGTGCCGCCGTTCCGCGAGACGGTGAACTACATCCACCGCATCTCGAAGCACATTCGCAAGGCGATCGAGACGAATCAGATCGCGGATGCGAAAGTCTCGGCGCCCTGAAGCTTCTCGGCGCTGGGCACCAGCGTCTCGAAGCGGATCACCATCACCGTGCGGTCATCATCGGCGGGACGTGTGCCCGCGTGCTCGGCGACCGCATCGAGGATGGCGTTGCGGATCGCGTCCGCGCTCGCGCCGGCGCGATCGGTGAGCAGCGACTCGAGTTGCGCGAAGCCGAGGGGCTCGCCGTTCTCGTCCTGCGCCTCGACGATGCCGTCCGACAGATACACGATCGTGTCGCCCTCGTGCAGCTCGGCTTCGGTCGTCGTCACGTTCATCTCCTCGCGGACGCCGAGGGGAAGCGAAGGCGCCTCGATCGAGAGCGGCGCGGCGACGTCGCGGCGCAGGATGTACGGGTAGATGTGCCCCGCGTTCGTGTGGCGGATCGTGCCGCGCGTGAGGTCGA
>DATELS010000264.1:0-4908 GCA_035276365.1 Thermoanaerobaculia bacterium | reverse complement strand
GCGTCGTGGCGATCAACTGTCGCAGCCGCGCCTCCGACTTCCGCAGCGCCTGCTCCGTGTGCGCGCGCGACATCGCCTCGCCGACGATGTTCGCGGTCGCGCGGAGAAACGCGAGCTCGTAGTCCGCGAACGCGCGTTCTTCGTTCGAATAGACGAGGATCACGCCGAACGGCGCGTACTGCGTGCGCACGACGACGCCCGCGCCGCTGCGGACGCCGTGGTAGTTGCGGAGGTGCGTGGCCTTGAAGCGCGTCTCTTCCTCGAGGTGCCCGAACGTGAACGGCGCGTCGGCGAGGAGCGTCACCATGCCGAGGGACTCGTCCTCTTCGACGTCGCGGCCGCAGTGCAGGAACGTTTCGTTTGCGCCGAGGGCGGCGCGGACGATCATGCGTCCCGCGGGCGCGAGCTCGAGCGCGCGGCAGTGCGCGACCTGCAGCGTCATCTCGACGAGCGCGCACGCCTGGCCGAGGAGGATGAGGGGATCGACGCCGGTGAGCGCGGCCTGGCCGAGCTCAGCGATCGCCGTTTCCTGGCGGTTGCGTGCCTCGAGCTCCGCGCGCAGACGATCGACTTCCGTCGCGTGCAGGTCGGCGCGCGAGTCGTCGTCGCGAACGAGGTGGAACGGCTTCGCTTCTTCAGACACGTGCGCCGTCTTTTCTCCGGGCTTTGGCGACCAGTTTACGTCAGGCGAGATGGAAGGGTGCACTTTCCTTGCCCGTGACGCAGGTCACGTGTCGGCGCGCGCCGACGCGTATAATGCGCGCACCAACAGCAGTCGACACCAAGGGGGCGTACCGCACGCCCCCTTTTTTGTTTTCCGGGAGGACGGATGAGGCTCAGGTTTCTGCTCGTCGTAGCGGTCGTGATGGCAGTTGCGTTGACGGGTTGCGCGAATCGGGAGCACGGCACGATCACCGCCGGCTACGGCGACTCGGTCATCAGTGGTGAAGTGATGATGCAGGGCACGGCGGATCCGAGTCCGGCCGGCGTGCAGGTCTCCGTTCGCGGCACCGGCATGACCACCATCCTCGGCGCCGACGGCAAGTTCGCCTTCGCGGGCGCGCCGGATGGCGCGGACCTCGTCTTCCGCGGCACGACGGATGGCATCGCGGCGTCGCTGCGGATGGATCCGGGCGCGAGCCACGTCGTCGTGGCGCTCGCGCAGAGCTCCGCGACGAAGAGCTCGTCGAAGCGGCGCGGCGTCGGACGCGGCGGCGAGACCGTGTACGAGTTCGAAGGAGTCGTGCGCAGCGCGACCGCGGACCAGGTCGTCGTCTTCACCTCGAAAGGGGAGGAAGTCACGATCGGACTCAATGCGCAGACCGTGATTCGTCACGGCGATCAGGTGCTCACCGCGGCCGATCTCGTCGTCGACGCGCGCGTGCACGTGAAGGCGAAGAAAGACGGGGATGCGTACACCGCGATCCTCGTGCTCCTGCAGCGCGATGGCAACGGGGACGACGAGCGTCCCGAATCGCGCGAGTACGCGGGCGTCGTCAAGACCGCCTCGCCCGATCAGCTCGTGATCACCGACGCACGCGGCAACGACGTCACCTTCGTGCTCAACGCCGCGACGGTCGTGCGCAGCGGCAACAGCAACGGCACGGTTGCCGATCTGAAGGCGGGACAGCGCGTCGAAGTGAAGGCGAGCGTCGCGGCGGACGGTACGAAGACCGCGACGCGCGTGACGATCGAGCGGGAGGCTGAGCATCCGCCGGAGCAGCGCGAGTACGAAGGCACGGTCAAGAGCGCGTCAGCGACGAGTCTCGTCCTCGAGTCGCGCGGGAGTGAAGTGACGTTCGTGATGAACGCCGCGACCGTCGTGCGAAACGGCACGGTGGCCGATCTGAAGGCCGGACAGCGCGTGCAGGTGAAGGCGACGGTTGCCGCGGACGGCACCAAGACCGCGACGCGCGTGACCATCAAGAAAGAAAAATAGAGAAGCGGAAAACGGGCGCGTTGCCCGTGGGAGTGGCACGGTTCCCCCGAACGTGCAGGGCGTGGACGGACCGGCGGTTCAACCGCCGGTCCTTTTTTTATGGACGTTTTTATGCTCGCGCTCGCCTCTCCATCCTTCCTGCGGTCTTCCCCTACATTGTTATTTTCAGGCGGCGGGGCTACAATTCCGGCAACTCAGTCCAACTGAACAGTAATATCATTTGTAAGCAATCGTCAGGTCATCGCCATCAGTACGCGGGGAGGTGAGTCCCCGTGTAGGTCCATTCGCGGAAAAAAAGAGGAAGCCGTTCATGATTGCGTCGCGCCGCTTTTCGCTGCTCGCTGTTGTCGTCGTTGCTCTCTTCCCTCTCTTCGCATCGGCAGCCACCTCCGAAGTGAGGGTTCTCTTCGACGTCGACAATAATGTCGCAACCGGTTGCACCGTCGGCGGGATGTCCGGTGTCGATCAGGTGTTGGTCACACAAGTCTCTGACTCCGACACAGCGGCGAACGTTACGCAGACCCATCGCCTCGTCTGCTCCAGCGGCATCCTGGGCTCTCCGACGGACCTCGTGACCACCGGCTGGCCCGCGGGCTGGAACGCATCGAGCGGCATGATGCTCGTGGAGACGCGCATCCCGTACAGCGCGTTCGGCGTCGGCACTCCTTCCACGATGCGCGTCGGCTTCGACGGCACGCGCGGCGCGGGCGTCTTCTCCGCGCTCACCACCGCTTCCGGCAATCCGATTCTCTTCCCCGTGACCTCCACCCGCCGCCGCGCGGTCGGCTCGGGCGACGACCGCATGATCGTCATGGACGGCGATGACGCCGACTGGGGCATGATCAATGCGCTGACCGAGGGGACGGCGGGCGGGGGAGCGTCGGCGATCAAGCTGCTGAAGGTCTTCGGCTTCTCCAATCCGCACGACTCCTTCATCTACTTCAACTTCAACCTCAACATGTCCGGCGGCTCGCTGCTCGCCGTCGACGACGTCTTCACGCGCAATCAGGGATCGAACCTCACGCAGCCCGCGCCGGGCGTGCTCGCGAACGACCAGCCGAACACGCTGCCGCTCACCGCGGCGCCGGTGACGACGCCGGAGCACGGCCTCCTCACGCTCAGCCCGGACGGCGGCTTCACGTACATTCCGTACAACCCGTCCGCGACGTCGCCCGACACCTTCGAGTACAAGGCTGTCAGCGGCACGGAGCAGTCGAACACCGCGAAGGTCAAGATCAACGTCGCGAAGACGAACATCGCGCCGAAGGTGAATTCGGCGACGTTCTCCATCGTCGAGAACAGCGCGAACGGCAGCGTCGTCGGCACCGTGACGGCGACCGACGCGAACTCGGGCGATCACATCTCCTTCTCGATCATCAGCGGCAACACCGGCAACGCGTTCGCGATCAACGCGTCGACGGGACAGATCACCGTGGCGAACGCGCTCGCGGTGAACTTCGAGCAGCACCCCACGTTCTCGCTGACGGTGCGCGGCACGGACGACGGCTCGCCCGCGCTCTCCGACACCGCGATCATCACGATCAACGTGACCAACGCGAACGACGCGCCGGTCGCGGTCGCGGACAGCTACAACGCGACGGAAGAGCAGCTCCTCACGGTTCCGGCCGCAGGCGTGCTCGCGAACGACACCGACGAAGACGTCCCGCACACGCTCACCGCGGTGCTCGTCCTCGCGCCCTTGCACGCGCAGTCGTTCGCGCTCAATCCGAACGGCTCGTTCAACTACACGGGCGCGACGGACTACGTCGGCACGGATACGTTCACGTACAAGGCGAACGACGGCTCGCTCGACTCGAACATCGTCAGCGTCACGATCACGATCGCGGGCGTGAACGATCCGCCGAGCTTCACGAGCGGCGGCAACATCAACTCGCCCGAGGACACGCCGTACAGCGCGATCTGGGCGACGAACATCATCCCCGGTCCCGCCGATGAGACGGGCCAGGTGCTGACGTTCAACGTCAACAACGACAACAACGGTCTCTTCTCCGTGCAGCCCGCGATCGCCGCGGACGGCACGCTGAGCTTCACGCCGGCGCCGAACGCGGTCGGCGTCGCGAACGTCACGGCCACGCTCTCCGACAACGCGGGCGGCGCGAACACGTCCGCACCCGCGAACTTCATGATCACGATCACGAACGTGAACGACGCGCCGGTGCTCACCGCGGGCGGCGGCTCGCCGACGTTCACCGAGGACGGCGCGGCCGTCGCGGTGGATCCGGCGATCGCGGTCTCCGATCTCGACGACACGAACCTCGAGTCGGCCTCGGTCACCATCACGAACCTGCTCGACAGCGGCGCCGAAGTGCTCGCGGCGAACACGGGCGGCACGGCGATCGTCGCGAACTACGTCGCGCCGACGCTGACGCTGACCGGCACCGACACGCTGGCGAACTACCAGCAGGTGCTGCGCAGCATCACGTACGCGAACAGCTCGCAGAATCCGAACACGACCGCGCGCAGCATCTCGTTCGCCGTCAACGACGGCAACGTGAACAGCAACACCGTGTCGAAGAGCGTGGCGGTGGTCGCGGTCAACGACGCGCCGGTGCTCACCGCCGGCGGCACGCTCAACTACACCGAGAATGGCGCGCCCGCGGCGATCGACACGACGATCGGCGTCACCGACGTCGACAGCACGACGCTCGCCGGAGCGACGGTGCAGATCACGGGCAACTACGTGAATGGGGAGGACGTCCTCTCGTTCGCGCCCGCGAGCGGCATCACCGGCAACTTCGTCGCGGCCAGCGGCACGCTGACGCTCTCCGGCACGGCGAGCCTCGCGGCGTACCAGACCGCGCTGCGCAACGTTCTCTACAACAACACGTCGGAGAATCCGTCGCCCGCGGTGCGCACGGTCACGTGGCGCGTCGACGACGGCGGCACGCCGAACAATCTCTCCAATCAGCCGACGAGCACGATCAACGTCACGCCCGTCAATGATGCGC
>DATELS010000263.1:0-5290 GCA_035276365.1 Thermoanaerobaculia bacterium | reverse complement strand
CGTGATGAGCAGTACGGGCGATGCACCGAGCGCCGCAAGGACGAGCATCGCGATCGCCACCGCGGCGATGCCCGCGAGGAGGCGTCTCATGAAACGCCTGCCATCAGATTCGCGACGCGCGCCGTCGCCTCGTGCGGCGTCATGCGCTCGCTCAACTTGCCGCGGTAGATCACCTGAATCGCGTCCGCGAGCGCGAACGCCTCGTCGAGATCGGAGGTGATCAGCGTGATCGACGCGCCGTCATCCGCGGCGGCGCGCAGTTGATCGTGCACGAAGCGCGCGGCTTCGATGTCGAGTC
Source organism: Thermoanaerobaculia bacterium (assembly GCA_035276365.1). Lineage (GTDB taxonomy): Bacteria > Acidobacteriota > Thermoanaerobaculia > Gp7-AA8 > Gp7-AA8 > QHVT01. Next base: position 4,992 of record DATELS010000263.1, on the reverse strand, counting down.
CGCGCGTCGGCTCCGCGGCGACGATCGTGCGCGGCTTGCGATGCAGCTCGCGCGCGAGCACCACCTTCTGCTGATTGCCGCCGGACAGATCGCCCGCGCGCTGCTTCGCGTCCTTCGCGCGGATCGAGTACAGCGCGATCAGCTCGTCCGCGTTGCGCACGCCGCGCAGCGCGAGGTTCTCCGCGATCGACATCTCCGCGATGATTCCGTCGCGCGTTCTGTCTTCTGGAATGTGCGCGGCCTCGGGATGCTCGTCGCGCAAACGCGACGCGAGCTCCGTCTGCCCGTTTCCCGCGACGCCGACGATCGCCAGAATCTCGCCGCGCGACGTCGGCCGGTCGCTCATCGATCGCGTACGCTGCTCGAGCATCGCCGCTGCAAGCTCCTGCGCCGTCGTCTCGCGCGCGCGTTTCTCCGCGACGACGCGTCCGCCGCGCATCACCACCACCCGCTCCGCCACCGCCAGCACCTCGGGCAGCTTGTGCGAGATGAACACGACGCCCGTGCCGTCCGCGGCGAGGCCGCGCATCACGCGAAACAACTCTTCCGACTCGAACGGCGTGAGCACCGACGTCGGCTCATCGAGGACGAGCGTCGCGGGCTTCTTCGCGATCGCCTTGATCAGCTCTAGCTTCGACTTCTCGCCGACCGACAAGTCGCCGACGCGGCGCGACACCTCCGCGAGCTCGATTCCACTCGCGGCGATCGTCGCGCGCGCTTCGGCCTCCAGCGTCGCGCGCGTGGCGAAGCGGAACGCGTTGCGACTCGCGAGCGCGAGGTTCTCCGCGATCGACAGCTCCGCGACGAGCATGAAGTGTTGATGCACGAGCTCGACGCTGCCGTTTCGTTCCAGCGAGCCCGCGTCCGGCGCGAGCTCGCCCGCAGCGATGCGCATCAGCGTCGTCTTCCCCGCGCCGTTCTCGCCGACGAGCGCGAGGATCTCGCCGGCGCGGACTTCGAGTGAGACGTCGTCGACGGCGCGGTTCGCGCCGAAGGACTTCGTGATGTGCGTGAGGCGCAACTCAGAATCCGGCGGGCGGCTTCACCGCGCCGCTCTTGATCTCTCCCGTCAGCCGCTCCACTTCGGCGATCGTCGCCGCGGAGATCGACGACTTCAACTTGTCGTTCCACACGATCGACAGCGTGCCCTCGTTCATCCCGAAGTACTGCACCTCGGGTTTGAAGCGGCCTTCCTTCACCACCTTCGCCATCGCCACGTACGCGCCCGGCACATCGACGACGGCCGACGCGACGATCACGTCCGGCGCGAGACTGCTCTGGTCCGCGTTCGCGCCGAAGCAGCGCACCTTGCGCTCGCTGCACGCCTGAAACACGCCGCGCCCCGCCTCGTTCGCCTGATGGAAGATGAAGTCGCAGCCGGCGTTGATCAGCGAGAGCGTCGCCGTCTTCGCGGCGCCGAGGTCGTCGAAGTTGCCGGTGTAGATCTCCTTGACTTCGAACTTCGGATTCACCGACTGCGCACCCGCTTTGAACGCGAGGAAGCTCGATGCGATCGACGGCACGTTGATGCCGCCGACGAGTCCCGCCTTGCCCGTCTTCGACTCGCGCGCGGCGATGACGCCGAGGAGGTAGGTGGCTTCTTCGATCTTGAAACGCATGGGCGCGACGTTCTGCGCGATCGTCGTGCCGGACGTCGTCACGTAGATCGTCTTCGGATGCTTCGCGCCTGCTTTCTTGGCGGGCTCCTGATACTCGAAGCCGTGGCCGAACGCGAGGTCGTACTCCTTCGCGCCGTACGCGTCGAAGCCTTCTTCCATCTCCGCGGGCGTCTTCGTCTCCTGATGCGAGATCTCCGCGCCGACCTCTTTCTGGATGCGCTGCAGACCGTCCCAGGCGAGCGCGTTCCATCCGCCGTCATTGATCGATCCGGGAGTGAGGAGTCCGACGCGGAACGTCTTTGGCGGCGGGGTGGTGGAGGAAGCGGGAGGAGACTTCGACTCGCGAGACTGACACGCGCCGAGCGCAAGGATGGCAATAGCGACCACGACTCTTTTCATGGGCGCGGATTTTACGAGTTGCGTGTTCGTGGGGGCCAGTGATTACATGGAGCGGTTGGCGAAGGAGGAACCATGGACGACATCGAACGGAACGACGGCGGCGAGTTCGAGGATGACGACGAACAGATCGAGCAGATGATCATCGAGAACGGGATCCTGCTGCACAGCCTGGCCACGCTGCTCGTGCGGAAGGGAATTTTGAAGCAGGAAGAGATCGACGCGGAGATGGATCGCCTCTACGACGAGATGGAGAATTTCGAGCAGCAGTAGCAGGGGAATAGGCCCTGCCGCAGCCTGTTTGGATCGGGCGAAAAACCGTGAGTGGAGAATCCATGAAAATCCGCATCCTCCTGATGATCGCGATTCTGGCGATCACGGCCGGCGCGTTCGCGCTGTCGCCGGAGTACAACGATTTCGCGCAGGGCCCGGCGCAGTTCCTCATGACGAAGGACGAGGCCGCGCAGTGGAAGACCATCAAGACCGATGACGACGCGAAGGCGTTCGTCGCGCTGTTCTGGGCGCGCCGCGATCCGACGCCCGCCACCGCGCGCAATGAGTACAAGGAGCAGTTCGACGCGGCCGTCGAGTACGCCGACAAGAACCTCGGCAACGGCAAGCGCCAGCGCGGCGCGATGACCGATCGCGGCAAGGCGCTCATCCTCTACGGCCAGCCGAAGAAGGTCGAGCGCTCGCCGGCGAAGGCGAACAACCCCGGCACGTTCGACGCGAACAACGACAACGACGCCGACGTCTCGCAGTGGACGCAGTGGATCTACGAAGGCGACGAGGCGAAGGAGATCTTCGGCATCCAGCGCGCGACGCTCCGCTTCACCGACCGCCTCGGCAACGGCGACTTCCGCGCCGATCGCGGCAACGTCGATCTCAACGCGTCGCAGCAGCGCGCGATCGCGCGCGCGATCAAGCAGCCCAATCTGACATCGGCTCCGGCCGCGACCGCGATGACGACCACCACCGCGACGCCCGCGCCGATGCCGGACGCCACTCCCGCGGCCGTCGCCGCCGCGCCGGCGATGCAGACGCAGCTCACGACCGCCGCACTCGCGTCGGCCGTCGATGCGTTCAAGGCCGCGCAGAAGAATCCGTACAAACAGAGCTACGCGACCTGGGGCGAGTTCGTGACGCCGGAAGGCGAGTACTACGTGCCCGTCCTGCTGTACGTCCCGAAGTCGGCGGGCGTCAGCGGCGCGGGTCTCACGTTCTTCGGCGTCGTGCAGGATGCGAGCGGAAAGAACATCGCCGCGTTCGAAGAGCCGGCAACGCTCACCGCATCGAAGGACGATTTCTACGTCGACCGCACGCTCCTCGGACTTCCCGCGGGCAAGGCGCGCGGCATCTTCGGTCTCGCGCAGAACGGCACGCCGGTGACGATGGTCGCGACCGACATGAATCTCGCGGGCACGCTCGACAAGTCCTCGTCCGCCGTGTCGCAGCTCCTGCTCTCCAACAACGTTTATCCGCTCACGACCGCGCAGGCGCAGACCGATCCGTTCGCGTTCGGCGGCGTGAAAGTCATTCCGAAGGGCGACAAGATCTTCCACGCGTCGGACGAGCTCTGGTACTTCTTCGAGCTCCGCAACCCCGGCATCGCGCAGCCGGCTCCGGCCGCGGACGGCACGGTTCCGGTCAACGCCGCCGCCGGCACGCCGAAGATTCAGCTCAAGATCGACGTCGAAGGTACGGACGCGAAAGGCCAGAAGCACAAGATGGCCGCGCCGCCCCGCGAAGTCGAAGCCGTGGAGATGAAAGGCGTGCCGGGGCACTACGGCATCGGCAGCGCGATTCCTCTCTCGTCCTTCGCCCCGGGCGACTACACGTTCACGGTCAAAGTCATCGACACCGTGAAGAAGTCGTCCTACACGATTTCGGACAAATTCAAGGTCGTCGAGTAACCTATCCGCATGCCCTTTGCCACCGTACAGGAAGCAGCCGAGCTCTATCGCCGCGGCGAGCTCGTCATCATCGTCGATGACGAGGACCGCGAGAATGAGGGAGATCTCTGCATCGCCGCCGAGCGGGTGACGCCGGAGAAGATCAACTTCATGGCGCGTTTCGGCCGCGGGTTGATCTGCCTCGCGCTGACCGAAGAGCGCTGCAATGAGCTCGACCTGCCGTTGATGGTCGAGAACAACACGACCAACTACGGCACCGCGTTCACGGTCTCGATCGAGGCGCGTGGACGCGTGACCACCGGCATCTCCGCGTTCGATCGCGCGGAGACGGTGCGCGTGGCGATGGATCCGCGCACGAAGCCCGCCGACCTCGCGCGTCCCGGCCACGTCTTTCCGCTGCGCGCGCGCAAGGGCGGAGTGCTCAAGCGCGCGGGGCAGACCGAGGCGTCGGTGGATCTGGCGGCGATCGCGGGGATGACGCCGGGTGCCGTCATCTGCGAGATCATGAACGAAGACGGCACGATGGCGCGGCTCCCGGACCTCCGCGAGTTCGCCGTCCGCCACGGACTCAAGATCATCTCCGTCGCCGACATCATCCAGTACCGGATGCAGACGGAGAAGCACGTGCACTGCCTCGCGTCGCCGAAGCTGCCGACCGCGTTCGGCGACTTCCGCGTGCACGCGTACCAGAGCGACATCACGGGCGAGGAGCACGTCGCGCTCGTGAAGGGCGAGATCCACGAGGACGATGAAGTGCTCGTGCGCGTGCACTCGTCGTGTCTCACCGGAGACATCTTCCACTCCAGCCGCTGCGACTGCGGCGATCAGCTCGAGCGCGCGCTGGAGCTCATCGAGAAGGAAGGGAAGGGCGTCGTGCTGTATCTCCTGCAGGAAGGACGCGGCATCGGCTTGATCAACAAGCTGCGCGCGTACGAGCTGCAGGACGGCGGCGACGACACCGTGCAGGCGAATGCGAAGCTCGGCTTCGCGCCCGACATCCGCGACTACGGCACCGGCTCCCAGATCCTCCGCGACCTCGGCCTCCGCAAGATGCGTCTCCTCAC
>DATELS010000262.1:0-8486 GCA_035276365.1 Thermoanaerobaculia bacterium | reverse complement strand
GCGGCGAGACGCCGCCACGCCAGCCGCCCGGACGGCGGCGGTCCGCTGTGCCGGTTACGGCAATGGCACGCGCAGGTCGATCCCTGTTGCCCACGGGATCACGAGGAACACGAGCACCGTGATCACGATCGTCGCGGCGATGTCGAGGAGCAGGCCGCTGCGCGCCATCGCTTTCACGCGGATGAAGCCCGTCGCGTAGACGATCGTGTTCGGCGCGGTTGCCACCGGGAGCATGAATCCCGAGGACGCCGCGAGCACGGCGGGGATCATCAAAAAGTACGGATGCACGTGAATCGACGTCGCGAGCGCGGCGGCGATCGGCATCATCGCGGTTGCCGTCGCGACGTTCGACGCCACCTCCGACAGCAGTGTCACCACGATGCACACCGCGGCGATCATCAGCACCGGCGCCCAGCTCCCGACGAACGACAAGCGCGCGCCCGCCCACTTCGAGAAGCCGCTCGTTTCCAGCGCGTCCGCAAGCGCGAAGCCGCCGCCGAAGAGGATCAGCACGTCCCACGGGATGCGCTTGAACTCCTCCCATTCGAGCAGGCGCTTGCCTTCGCCCGCGGGCAGCAGAAACGCGACGATGGCCATCGTCACGGCGACCGTCGCGTCGCCGATCGTCTTCGCATTCGGAAAGAGATCCGACCAGCCGGGAATCGTCATCGGGCCGAGGGCGATGTCGGCGCGGAAGATCCAGAGAAACGCGGTCGCGGCGCACAGCGTGAGCGTCATCTTCTCCGCGCGCGACATCGGTCCGGGCTTCGTCATCCCGAGCTGCTCGAGCGGAATCGCCGCGGCTTTCGGCACGCGCGCGGTCGTCACGACGATCAGCCAGCACACCGGCACGAGCACGACGAGGTACGCGACGCCGAAGATCATCCACTGCGCGAACGACACGGTCTGGGCGTGCGGAAAGAGCTCGCGCGCGGCGCCGAAGAAGATGAGGTTCGTCGGCGTGCCGATGGGCGTGCCGATGCCGCCGAGCGACGCCGCGTATGCGACGCCGAGGAGCGTCGCCTCCGCCGTCCGCGCCTCGGGCGAGCCGCTGTCGCCATCGTGTCGCGCGCCGAGGCCGGTCATGATCGCGACGGCGATGGGACACATCATCAAGGTCGTCGCCGTGTTCGAGATCCACATCGAGAGCAGCGCCGTCGCGAGAATGACCGCGAACACGATGCGCCGCGGCTCCGTGCCGACGCGCTTCAACACGTTGAACGCGAGTCAGCGATGCAGTCCCCAGCGCTCGAACGTCGCGGAGACGAGGAAGCCGCCGAGGAAGAGGAAGACCGCGGAGTTGGCGTAGGGCGCGGCGATCTTCTCCGCGCTGCTCACACCCGCGAGCGGAAACGCGACGAGCGGAACCAGCGCCGCCAGTCCCATCGGCACCGCCTCGGTCAGCCACAACAGCGCCATGAGCAGGCCGACCGCGGCGGTGAAGCGCACGTTCGCCGTGAAGTCGGACGAGAGCGGCGCGAGCAGCAGCAGAGCCGCCACCGCGACGCACACGGCCGTTTTGCGAAGGGAGATTGCGGACGGCAACGCGCGTAAGGATAACGCTACGCCAACACGACGAACACCTCCCACGCGTTTCCGTCCGGATCGTTCACCCACGTCTTGTCCTGCCGCGCGTAGCAGCAGTTCGTCTGCATCTCATCCTTCGTGAGCAGACCCGCGTCCTGCCACTGCGCGCGCATCGCGAGGACATCCTCCGTCGACGCCACCTGCAAACCGAGATGCGAAAGCGTGCCGGCGCCGTCGACGGGACGCTCGTTCAGCGCGAGATTCAGCGGCGGGTTGGCGACGTCGAACTTCGCATAGCCCGGACGCACGCGCGCCGGCTCGATGCCGAGGAGGCGGCGGTAGAAGTCGATGCTGCGTTCGACGTTGCGGACGTTGAGAGAAACGTGTGCTTTCAGTATGCTGTTCATATTCGTGAAAGCGAATGTAAGTTCGCATCTCATATCTGTCAATACGAATATGAAAAAATCAGGCGAAGCCCTCGAACAGCTCTTCCTCGCCCTCGGCGACCGCACCCGCCTCCGCCTCCTCAACCTCATGGCCCGCGGCGAGGTCTGCGTCTGCTTCTTCATCGAAGTCCTCGGCGAGCCGCAGCCGAAGATCTCGCGACACCTCGCGTATCTGCGGAGCGCGGAACTCGTCGACGCGCGCCGCGACGCGAAGTGGATGCACTACCGCATCACGCCCCCCACGCATCCCACCGCGCGCGCGGCGTTCGACGCGGTCCTCGCGACCTTCGAGGACGATCGCGAGATGCAGCGCGATCGCGCCGCGCTCGACAAGGCGTGCTGTTCGCCGCGCGCGCCGGAGATTCTGCGCCGCGCGCCGAAGCCGCTCGTTTCCTGAACGAAAACCGATTACATTTAGCAGAGTGCGTCTGACCGAGAGAGAGGCTGCGCGCGCGCACATCCATCTGCGCGAAGGCATCGAGTCGTTCCTCCGCTTCGCGCGCGGCCGCGTGTGGAGCGAGGCCTCGCGGCGCGAGCGTTTGAACGCGCTGTCCGCCGCCGTCCGCCGCCCTGCGCTCGACGCGATGCGCGAGAGCGAGCGCCGCTACCGCGAGCAGGACGCGAAGCGCGTCTATTACCTCTCCATGGAGTTCCTCATGGGCCGCGCCCTCGGCAACACGCTCACGAACCTCGGCATCTACGATGAGGCGAAGAGCGTGGTCTCCGAGCTCGGCGCCGACTTCGAAGAGCTCGAGAACACCGAGCCCGATGCCGCGCTCGGCAACGGCGGACTCGGACGCCTCGCCGCGTGCTTCCTCGACTCCATGGCCTCGCTCGATCTCCCGGGCTTCGGCTACGGCATCAACTACGAGTACGGCATGTTCCGCCAGACCTTCGTCGGCGGGTTTCAACACGAGAAGCCCGATCACTGGATCGACGCCGGCTCGCCGTGGCTGATCGATCGTCCCGACGAGCTCGTGATCATTCCCGTGTACGGCACGATCGCGCACGGGACCGAGGGCGGCGTCTATGCGCCGAAGTGGATCGACTACAAAACGATCGTCGGCGTGCCGCACGACATGCCCATCGTCGGCTACGGCGGCCGCACGGTGAACGTGCTGCGCCTCTTCTCCGCGCGCGCGTCGGACGAATTCGACATCGGCATCTTCAACTCCGGCGACTACATCCGCGCGGTGCACGAGAAGATCACCGGCGAGTCCATCTCGAAAGTCCTCTATCCCTCGGACGTCGTTGCGGCGGGCAAGGAACTGCGCCTGTTGCAGGAGTACTTCCTCGTCGCCTGCTCGGTGCGCGACATCCTGAAGCGCTATCGCGACACGCACGAGTCGTATCGCGACTTCGCGAACAAGGTCGCGATTCAGATGAACGACACGCATCCCGCGCTGACCGTCGCGGAGTTGATGCGCGTCTTCATCGACGAGGAGCGCATGCCGTGGGAGGAAGCGTGGGCTCTGACCGTCGCGACGTGCGGCTACACGAATCACACGCTGCTGCCCGAGGCGTTGGAGAAGTGGTCGTATGAACTCGTGGGGCGCGTGTTGCCGCGCCATCTGCAGATCATTCTCGAGATCAATCGCCGGCTGCTTGCCGACGTCGAGCATCGCTTCCCGGGCGACGTCGCGATGCAGCACAACGTCTCGATCATCGCGGATGGCGAAGTGCGCATGGCCAATCTCGCGATGGCCGGCAGCCACTCGGTGAACGGCGTCGCGGAGCTGCACTCGCAGCTCGTGATGACGTCGCTCGCGCCCGACTTTCACCGCCTGTATCCCAAGCGCTTCAACAACAAGACGAACGGCGTGACGCCGCGACGGTGGCTGCTGCACGCGAATCGTCCGCTCGCATCGCTGATCACGAAGACGATCGGCGACGGCTGGGTGAAAGACCTCGATCGCCTGCGCGAGCTCGAGCTCTTCGCCGACGACTCGTCGCTCCTCGACAAGCTTGCCGGCGTGAAGCGGCGCAACAAGATCGCTCTCGCAAGACTGGCGAAAGAACTGACCGGCGTGACGATCGATCCGCAGTCGATATTCGACGTGCAGGTGAAGCGCGTGCACGAGTACAAGCGGCAGTTGCTGAACGCGCTGCATGTCATCGAGCGCTACTGGTCGATCGTCGAGGATCAGAAGATTCCGGCGCAGCCGCGCACGGTCTTCTTCGCGGGCAAGGCGGCGCCGGGCTACTTCCTCGCGAAGCTGATCATCAAGCTCATTCACTCCGTCGCGGAAGTCATCAACGCGGATCCGCGCACGCGCGAGCATCTGCGCGTCATCTTCCTGCCCGACTATCGCGTCACGTTGGCGGAGGCGATCATGCCGGCGGCGGAGTTGTCGGAACAGATCTCGACGGCGGGCAAGGAAGCGTCGGGCACGGGCAACATGAAGCTCGCGCTGAACGGCGCGCTCACGATCGGCACGCTCGACGGCGCGAACATCGAGATCCGCGACGAAGTCGGCGAGGACAACATCTTCATCTTCGGACTGAAGGCGGACGAGGTGAGCGCGCTGCTCGCGGAAGGCTACGACCCGCAGCGCTACCTGCACGAGCATCGGTGGATGCAGCGCGCGATCGAGTCGATCGCGTCGGGACACTTTTCGCGCGGCGACAAAGACATCTTCCGCCCGATCCTCGCGCGCCTGCTCTCGACGCGCGACGAGTACGTGCATCTCGCGGATTTACCGGAGTACGTCGAGCGCCAACGCGACGTCGACACCGCCTACGGCGACACGACGTCGTGGCTGCGCAAGTCGCTCATCAACATCGCGCGCATGGGCAAGTTCTCCTCCGACCGCACGATCCGCCAATACGCGACGGAGATCTGGAACGTGAAGCCCGCGGTGATCGGGAACTTCGCGCAGGTGCTCGAAGAATAGAGCTCCGCTCTAAGCGGCGAGCCCGTTCACCATCGCTGTGAACGTCCTGAGCACCACGTCATCCTCGTACGGATTCGTCTCGCCGTTGCGTTCGGCGATGACGCGGTCGCGGATCATTCCCTCGGCGCAGCCGAGCATCGCGGAGCAGAGCACCTTCGGATGGATGTCGGTGCGGAACGAGCCGTCCTGCCGTCCGCGCTCGATCACGGCGTCGAGCACGTGAACGAACTGCTGGAAGCCTTTCGACAGCACCACGCCTTGCGAGCCCGCGCGGATGCGGCGTCCTTCGAAGAGAAACAGAAACGCGATGTCGTGATCGCGGCTGAAGGCCTGCGTCATCAGCGCGAGCAGTCGGATGATCGCCTCGCGTCCGTGCTCCGCCTCGCTGAGCTGCTGTTGCACGAGCTCATTGAGTCCCGACCATGACTCGTTGAAGATCGCCTCGAGCAATCCCGCCTTGCCGCCGAAGTAGCGAATGAGCTGCGACTCCGAACTGCCCGACTCGCGCGCGATCGCGGCGGTCGACGTCTGCTCGTAGCCGTTGCGCGCGAACAGCGTGCGTCCCGCGTTCAAGAGACGCATGCGCGAGGTTTGTGTGCTGTCGCCGTCGGTCGTGGTCACGTTCCCGGCAGCGTACGCGCCGTCGCGCAACTGGTCAAGGTAGTGGTGCCACCGCCCGAAAATCGACTATTCTTTTCAGCGATTTACCTCGCCTGAAACAAATCTGGAACGATCAAAGGGGGTCTGATTGCGCCTGCTCTCTCGTGTCCTGGTTCTCAGTCTGCTGGTTCTCCCGTTCACTCTCCATGCTGCGGAGGAGTACGACGACTGCGATGCGAACTTCACCGCATTCATCGGCTCCAGCGCGTACCAGTTCTCGCCTGGCCACGAAGGCGAGCTCGGAACGGTGCGCCTCTTCTCGATCCTCTCCTATCAACGCGCCGCGCACGAACAGCGACTCGGCTTCGCGCTGTGGCAACTGCGCATCGATCGCGCATCCGATGGACAACGCGTGCTGACTCTCGACGGCCGCGCGTTCATCGGACGCGAAGGCGCCGCCGTCGCGGAGATGTGGTGGGACGGCCGCGACGCATCGGGACAGCTCGTGCCCGCGGGGCTGTATCACTACAGTTTTGTCGCGCGTTACGAGCCGTTCGGACTGCCGCGCGTGCGGCAGGCGATGTCGTACGACTCCGCGTTCGATGCGGAGGAAGCGATCGCGTCGAGCGACGACGTCGTCGTCAACTACAACCTGAAGCCCGAGCAGGCGCGCGCGCTGCGCATCAGCGCGAATGCGACCAACTGTCAGGTGCAGCAGCACGCGCCGATGGAAGCCGGCTTCGCGTACAACTTCTACTACGGCTCCACGCACTCGCATTCGAACTGGTCGGACGGCGGCTATCCGACGACCGGCTGCAACTCCGGCAACGCGTACGGCACCGGCACGTTCGCGCCGGCCGACGTCTTCAACTTCGTCCGCACGAATGCGGGACTCGACTTCTGGGTCGTCAATGAGCACAACCATCTCATCAACGACGCGGTCGCGAACAACCTCGCGCCGGTGACCGAGGCGAAGGTCAGGCAGAGGTATCACGACGGGTTGGCGGCGGCGACCGCCGCGACCATCGACGGCACCTTCGTCGCGATGTACGGCATGGAGTGGGGCGTGCTCACGAACTCCGATCAGGGACACGTCACGCTCATCGAGACGCCGAAGCTGTTCGGCTGGGAGACGTGCTCGACGTGCAACGGTCCGAGCGCGGAGTGCACGCCGGGAACGAACTGCTACTTCGACGTCTTCACCGCCAAACGCTTCAACTACCTCGGCCTCTACGCGGCGTCCGTCGCGAATCCCTCGAGCGCAGGCGCGCTGGGCGTCCTCAATCATCCCGACCCGACGCACTTCGACAACTTCGCGTACAACGCGAACGCCGACAACGCGCTGCAGGGCATCGCCGTGCGCAGCGGACTCGCGTTCACGACCGCGAGCGACTGCTCGACGACGAACGTCGGCTCGACCGATTACTCCGCGCAATTCAAGACCGCGCTGAACAAAGGGTTCCACGTCGGCCCGGTCGCCGATCACGACTCGCACTGCAACAACTACGGACTCGCGCTGCCGACGCGCACCGTGTATCTCGCGCCCTCGCTGACGAAGGCGAGCCTCATGGCGGCGCATCGCGCGCGGCATTTCTTCGCGTCCGAGGATCCGAATGCGCAGCTCGTGTTCCGCACGGGAGACAGCGCGCACATCATGGGCGACATCTTCAACGCGCCCGGCGGCACGTCGCTCGTCGCGAGCGTCTACGATCCGAACGGCGAGTCCGTGTCGACGATCGAGATCTGGCGCGGACAGATCGGCGCGGGCGTGCCGGCGTCGCCGTACGCGAGCGCCGCGTCGTCGACGCTGTCGATCAACGAGCCGCTGACCTCGGGCACGTACTGGTACTACGTGCACGCGGTGCAGGCGGACGGACATGATTTGTGGTCGGCGCCGATGTGGATCACGTATCAGGCGGGCGGCGGCGGCGACACGACTCCGCCGACTGCATCCATCACCGCGCCCGCGAACGGCGCGACGGTGACCGGTACGGTGAGCGTGAATGCGAACGCGTCGGACAACGTCGGCGTGACGAAGGTCGAGTTCTATCTCGACGGCGCGCTGAAGGCGACCGACACCGCGTCGCCGTACTCGTGGAGCTGGAACACGACGACGTCCGCGAACGGCGCGCATGCGCTCGTGGCGAAGGCGTACGACGCGGCGACGAACGTCGGCACGTCGTCGACGATCAACGTGACCGCGAGCAACGGCACGAACATCGGCGGCTACAAAGTGCTGCAGGCGAATGCGTCGCTCACGTACACGATTCCCGCGGGCACGATCATTCCGAGCGGCGGCTACGTCGTCATCGGTCGCAACGCGACGAAGTCCGCGTTCCAGACATTCTGGGGCGTCACGCTCGCGGCGAACGTGGTCTACATCAACTCCGCCGACACGATGCCGCAGCTCAACGGCAGCGAGACGTACACGCTGCAGAACGCGAGCTCGGTGACACTCGACGGTCCGACGATCGCGCAGGCGAGCGGCGCGAACCAGAGCATCCGCCGCGTGAACGGCTGCGGAGCCGCGGGCAGCGCGTCGAGCTGGACGATCGGCACGACGACGACCGCGAACCCCGGCAGCGGCGCGCCCGCGCCATGCGGCAAGGGTCTGTACATCAGCGAGTTCTCCGACGCCGCGGGCACGGGCAACTTCATTTACGAGTTCGTGGAGATCGCGAACAACTAGCTCCGCAAGCGTCCGCTACAATGGGAACCGGTCCAACAACCGGTTCCCATGCTCGCGCGTCTCGCCGTCGCCGTGCTGCTGCTCGTCTCGCCGCTTGCCGAGGGGCGGGATCGCGCGGTGCTCGTGTATCCGCGCGAGCGCTCCCTCTTCCGCCGCATCTTCTACACCTCGCACCAGCGCGCGTTGCGCGAGCGCATCGCGCAGCGTTACGACGTCGACGTGCACGAGCAAGTCGCCACCGACGCCGCCTTCTTCTCCATCGACGTCGACGGCGCGAAACTCCTCGTCGTCTCCGCGCACGGCGATCCGTTCTCGATGCACTTCGCCTCG
>DATELS010000261.1:0-3063 GCA_035276365.1 Thermoanaerobaculia bacterium | reverse complement strand
GCTCCAACCGTCGGGAAAGTTCGAGATCCGCGAGCGGGTACTGCATCGCTACCAGATCCGCACCCGCTCCTCGGGCTTCACGTACATCTTGTCGCCTTCCTTCACGCCGAACGCGTCGTACCACGCGTCGACGTTCCGGAGCGGCGCGAACGCGCGGATCATGCCGGGCGAGTGCGAGTCCGTCATGATGAGCTGGCGAAGCGCGTCGTCGCGGACGAGCGTGCGCCACACCTGGCCCCAGCCGAGGAAGACGCGCTGCTCGCCGGTGAAGCCGTCGAGGACGGGCGCGGGCTTGCCGTTCAGCGAGATGCGATACGCGTCGAGCGCCATCAGGATGCCGCCCAGGTCGCCGATGTTCTCGCCCATCGTCTGCTTGCCGGTGATGTGCAGGCCGGGAAGCTGCGGGAAGTTCACGGCCTCGTACTGCGCGCCGAGCTTCGCCGCCTGCGTCTCGAACTTCTTCGCATCCTCCGGCGCCCACCAGTCGCGCAGCATGCCTTCGCCGTCCGACTTGCGTCCCTGATCGTCGAAGCCGTGCGTGATCTCGTGACCGATCACCGCGCCGATGCCGCCGTAGTTCACGGCCGGATCCGCGTTCGGATCGAAGAACGGCGGCTGCAGAATCGCCGCGGGGAACACGATCTCGTTCTTCGTCGACGCGTAGTACGCGTTCACCGTCTGCGGCGTCATGCCCCACTCTTCGTCATCGACCTTCTTGCCGATGCGGTTCACTTCGAAGTCCCAGTCGAACTTCGCGACGCGCTCCGTGTTGCCGACGAGGTCTCCCTCTTTCACCTGCAGCTTCGAGTAGTCGCGCCACTTCGACGGATAGCCGATCTTCACGCCGAACTTCGCGAGCTTCTCGAGCGCCTTCGCCTTCGTGTCCGGACCCATCCACTCCAGCTTCTCGATGCGGCCCTTCATCGCCGTGCGGAGGTCGGCGACGAGCTTCTCCATCTTCGCCTTCGACTCCGGCGGGAAGTACTCGGCCACATACGTGCGGCCGATCGCCTCGCCCATCGCGCCCTCGGACGACTCGACCGCGCGCTTCCAGCGCGGACGCTGTTCCTGCGCGCCGTTGAGGAACTTCGCGCGGAACTCCCACTGCGCGTTCGCGAAGCGCTTCGACAGCAGCGGCGCCGCGTCGTCGACGATGTGGAACGCGTTCCACGCTTGCAGCGTCGTCACCGGCGTGTCAGCGAAGATCTTCGCGATCTTCGGCAGCGCCGTGTTCTGGCGGACGATGGCGCGGTCCGCCTTGTCGAGTTTCGCTTCCTTGAAGTAGATCGACCACGGGAAGCCCGGCGCGTTCTTCTCGAGCTCCGCGACGGTCATCGGGTTGTACGTCTTATCGCGATCGCGGCCTTCCGCGCGCGTCCAGTGCGCCTCGGCGATCTTCGTCTCCATCGCCACGACGTCGGCCGCGTTCTTCTCCGGCTCGTCCCAGCCGGCGAGCTTCAGCATGTCGCCGACGTACTGCTGATAGCGATCCTTCTGCGCCTTGAAGTTGTCGCGCAGGTAGTACTCGCGGTCCGGAAGTCCAAGTCCGGACTGGGAAATGTAGAGCGCGTACTTTTCCGGGTTCTTCGCGTCGTCGGAGACGTTCGCGCTGACGAACGCGCGGCCGAACGTCGACGTCGAGCGGCCCATGAGTCGCGCGATGTCCTCGTGCGTCTTCGCCTTCTTCACCGCGTCGAGGTGCGGCTGAATCGGCTTCGCGTCGAGCTTCTCCGCCGTCGCGTCGTCGAGGTACGTGCGATAGAGCATCGCCACCTTCGCCTCGTCCGTACCGGCCTTCAGCGTCTTGTCGCCGGCCCAGCGGTCGAGGATCGTGCGCACGCGCGCCTCGGAGAGGTCGCGCAGCATGTTGAACGCGCCGTAGCGCGTCTGGTCGGCGGGGATCTGCGTCGACGCCGCCCACTTGCCGTTGACGTACTTGAAGAAGTCGTCACCGGGCTTCACGGAGGGATCCATGCCCTCGAGCTCGACACCCCAGGTGCCGTAGCGCTTCGCGGTCGTGGCCGCGTCGGGCGTGGTGTCTTTGCCGGCCGGAGCCGCCGGCGCCAGGGTTGCGATCGACGCGCACAGCGCGACCGCGGACACAACACGTTTCAAGTGCATTCGTGATTTTTCCTTTTGGTTGGAGTGCGACGGAGAAAACAGAACTACCTTGGACGATTATTCGTCAAAGGCCTGTTTCACTTTCGTCAAATATGAGCCTGATCCGAGCGTTCGTTGCCGTTCTCCTCGCCAGCAGTGCCGCGTTCGCAGCACCCGCGCGATTCACGGCGCCGAGCGATGAAGCGGGCCGTGCCGCACGCAAGCCGGTCGTCGGACTCATCGTCGAGTTCCGCCAAACCGCGCCGCTGCAAACGCGACTCGGACAACTGCGCGGCGATCTCGCGCGACTCGATCGTGAGCCGCGCGTCGAGCGAACGTTCTCGCGTGCAATCTTCGGCGCGACGATTCAGGTGCGGCGCGAGCACATCGCATCGATTCAGAAGCTGCCGTACGTCGCGGCGGTGCATCTCGAGCGCGAGTTCAAGCCGCTCGAGATCGCGCAGCAGCGCGATGCGATCGCGACGCATGCGCGTGCGATTGCGACGAGCGGCGGCGCCGGCATCAAAGTCGGCGTCATCGACACCGGCATCGACTACATGCACCCCGCCCTCGGCGGCGGCTTCGGCGAGGGATTCAAAGTCGCCGGCGGCTGGGACTTTACCAACAACGACGCCGATCCGATGGACGACTACGGCCACGGCACGCACGTCGCGGGCATCATCGCGGCGAACGGCAGCGGACTGACCGGCGTCGCGCCGGACGTCTCGCTGATCGCGTACAAGGTCTTCAACGGCTCTGGCGGCGCGCGCGAGTCGGACATCCTCGCCGCGGTCGAGCGCGCGATGGATCCGAACGGCGACGGCGATACCTCCGATCACCTCGACGTCGTGAACATGAGCCTCGGCGGTCCGCCCGAGGTGAACGATCCGCTCGTGAGCGCGGTGGAGCGGGCGATCGCGGCGGGCGTCGTCTTCTGTCTGTCCAACGGCAACGGCGGCGACT
>DATELS010000260.1:0-17541 GCA_035276365.1 Thermoanaerobaculia bacterium | reverse complement strand
CTGCGCGGCAACGACACGATCCTCAACACGACATTCACGAACTTCACGGACGAAACCGTCACCGCGGGCAACGCATACGTGTACAAGGTGCGCGCGCTCGACGCGTCGTCGCGCGCGTCGTCGTACGGCACGCCGGATGTGGCGACGACGATCTTCTTCACGAACGATCCGTTCGTCGCGGGCACGACGACGATCCAGGCAACGCACGTGACGGAGCTGCGGCAGGCCGTGAACGCCGTCCGCGCGGCGGCGGGGATGGGCGCGTTCTCGTTCACGGACGCGTCGCTCGCGGGAGTGAGCGTGAAGACGACGCACGTCGACCAACTGCGCACCGCGCTCACCGCCGCCCGCGCGACCCTCGGCCTCACGACGCTCTCCTTCACCGATCCCGCGCTGAGCGCGGGCATGCTCATCAAGGCTGCACACTTTCAGGAGTTGCGCGCCGGCGTGAAGTAGTCACGCCCGCAACCGCGCGAGCACTTCATCGAGCAGCAGCGTCACGTCGAACACGCTCACCAGCAGCAGCACGCGTTTCTGCGCGAGCGCGATCTCGGCGTCCGAGGCGATCGAGCGCCACAGCGCGTCGACGGCGGCTTGCGTCGTCGCGTTCGCGATGTCGGCGTTCGTGATCAGTCCTTTCTGCATCGCCGCCAGCACGATCTGGCTGATGAGGTCTTCCGCGCGCTGCAGCGTCTGCGCGGCGTCCTGCAGACTGTCGCGCAGTTCCAGCTCCAGCGACTGCAAGACGCGGAACGCGATCGCGTTCTGCATCTCGTGACGGCGCACCGTCGGCTTCTCCATCGTCATCGGATTGATGCCGCGGAGCGCCGTCGTCAGCTCCGCCTTCAGCGACGCCGTGTGGCTCTCCTTGTCCGCGCGGCCGCGGTCGCGGAACGTCGTGCCCGTGTCGTCGAGCAGCGTGAGCAGCGTGCGATGCAGCTCCGATTTCTGCTCGTTGTACAGCGCGAACGTGTCCACCAGCGTGCGTGTCAGCGCCGTCAGTTGCTGCAGCTCCTGATGCACGAGCGTCTGCATGGCCTCACGCGAAATCCACGATCTTGCTCACGACGCCCGTCCGCTCGTCGCGCACCGACTTCACGAGCACGCCCTCTTCGACCAGCTCCGCCTTCAGCGTGAAGACCGACGCGTCGTTGCTCCCTTCCTTCACGACGTGCGTCTGCGCATTCACGAGCAGCTTCTCGATCGACGCCTTCGGCACCGCGATCTTTCCCTTGATGAATTCGATGAGCGCGAGGAGAGAGCGATTCAAGAGCTCGATCACCGGCGGCAGCTTCATGAGCTCGGACGCCACATCGTTGCGCGACGCCGTCTTCATCACGATCGGCGTCCACTGCTCCTTCGCCACGTTCTCCGGCTTCGACGGATCGGGCAGCGCGACGAGCTGCGCGTGAAAGTCATCGAACAGCGGCTCGAGGCCATCCGTGCGGATCGCGCGGTCGGTGCCCGGACGCACCGCGAAGATCAGCGTGAAGAGCTCCGTGAGCCGGCTGATGACGAAGGCGCGGAACTCGTCGCGGCTCATCGGAAACTTCATGAGCGACGAGACCTCGACCCCCGCCACCAGCACGGGCATCGTCAGGTCCAGCTTCGACAGCTTGAACCGCGGCACGGAGAAGTGCCGGAGGATGTCGTCCTTCTCGTACTGCAGGGCGATCTCCTTCGAGTAGCGGTCGGCCATGTCTCTCGCCCGCGACACTTCGGAGAAGACGTAGGCGAGATAGTCGGAGAGTTGGACTTCGGGCATGTTCGTCTCCTCGTCACGCCGCGAGCATGTTGAGGATCTTCTCGAGGCCGGCCGGAATCTCGTCCTGCACGGCCTTCACGTTCACGTTGAGCGCGTACTCCTTCTTCACCTCGACGCCCGTCGTCGCCTTGCGCTGATACGACGCCGAGACCTTGAAGCTGACCGGACCCCAGCCGCCTTTCACGTCCGCGGAGACGCCGAGGGAGTCGGAGACCTGGGAGGACTCGACGGAGTTCAGCTTCACGTTGAAGTCGATCACCACCTGTTCGATGCGCAGGCTGGGGATGGGCAGCATCGCCAGCAGCGGCACCTTGATGCCGATCGTCTTCGCCGTTCCGTCGGTGCCGTCCGGATTCTTCTCCGTGCGCGTGTGCGTGAAGTCGACCATCACCAGCTCGCGCGGACCGCTGCCGCTCACCGGATCCTGAAAGCCGACCGCGTTGATGAAGTTGACCGTCGCCAGCGACGACGCGACCTGCGCGTCGACCGCGGCTTGCAGCGGACCGCTGATCATCTTCTTGAAGTCGATGTTGTTCAGCTCCGAGACGAGGTTCGTCGAGATCGCCTGGACGGACTCGTTGCCGCGCGCGCTGAGGCCGGCGGTCGCCTTCGTGACGATGTCGATGGCCGCGCGTCGCGCGAGCTCTTCGTCGCGCTTCGCGGAGCTCAATGTCGCGCGGCGCTCCGACACGCGCGCCCGAGGTTTGGAACGTTTCGCTGCTTTCGTTTCTGTCTTCGTCGATTCCATGGCTCATCCTTTCTGTTTGTGAAAGGAGTAGTGACGCGGCGCGGCAAAACGTTTCACCGAGCGGCTCGCTGGTTACGCACTTGCACGCGCGAATGGCATGGATAGTCGACCACCCACTCTCGAGGAGGCGAAGGCGCAGTTGAATCGGCCGGTGCGCGATGAGGGACCGGCGCCGCCCGCCGTCACGAAAGGTCCACCGTTCGGCATCTACGGCTGCCTCGGCCTCGCCTTGATCGTCGTCGTCGCCGCGATCCTCGGATTCAGTGGACTGGCGAACGCGTGGGTCGTCGCGGGACTGATCGTCGTCGCGGGAGGTCTCGCGCTGACCGTGAAGTTGATGCGGCAGAACCGCGGCGCGTGAGCTACTGCGACGCGGCGGCCTGCTGCGCGGCGCTCTGCTCGATCTTCGCGCGATAGCGTTCCACGTCGGCGGTGCGCTGCAGATTCGGCAGCGCGGTGTTGAGATTCTGCTTCGCCTCCGCGAACTTGCCGATCTCGTACAGCGACACGGCGTAGTAGTAGCGGAGATCGTCCTCACCGCGATTGAAGTTGCCGAGTCGCGTGAAGGCGCGGACCGCCTCGTGGAACTCGCCGGTGCGATAGAGCCCTGTGGCCGCGGCGGCGATGGCCTCGCGCGTCGATGATGGTCCCTGCGCGAGCGCGACGTAAATGCGATTGGCCTCGGCGAGCTGTCCGGAGATCGCGAGCGTCTCCGCCTCTCGCAGACTGGCGAGTAGCGCGCGACGCCGCTCCGCCTCCGCGGCGGAGACGCGCTCCTGCGCTTCTTTCTCCGCGGCCGCGCGCGCGGCGGACACGCGCTCATCCGACAACTTCTGCATCTCCGCCTTCGCCTCGGCGATCTTCTGCTCGGCGGCCTGGTTGATGTCGTTGCGCACCGCGGCGATGCGTTGCTCGTTCGACTTCTCCGCCTCCGCGCGCACGGCGGCGATGCGGTCTTCCGCCGACTTCGTCGCGGCCGCGCTCTCCGCGGCCACGCGATCGTCCGCCGCTTTCTGCGCTGCCGCGCGCTCCTGCTCGACGCGCTCGTCCGCGGCTCTCTGTGCCGCGGCGACGCGCTCGTTCGCGCTCTTCTCGATCTCCGCGCGTGCCGCGGCGACGCGCTCTTCGATCAGGTTCATCATCTCCGCGCGCTGCTGCGCGAGCGTCGGCTGCACGGCGATGCCGCCCGGCGCGGATTTCAGTTTCGCGTTCGGCGTCAGCGGAATCGAAGGCACGAGCCGCTCGGCGAGCGCCTCGAATCCCGCGGCGTCGCTCGTCAGCGGCAGCGACGCATACGTCGGCTTGATGCGCTCCGCGTTCAACAGGCGCGTCACGGCGTCGCGGGCTTCCGCCTCACGTCCGATGCGGTCGTAGGCGAGGGCGAGATAGACGAGCGACTCTTCGAGCTCCGCGAGCGTCTCGAGATTTCCCGTCGCCACGTACGCCTGCCGCGCCTCGGGTGTCAGCGCCGCGGCCGCGGCCGCGCGGAGGTTCTCGATCGCATCGGGATAACGTCCGGCGCGGAAATGCTCCTTGCCGCGCTCGAGCGTCTGCGCGGCCGCAACACCTGCAAGGCAAAGCGAGAGGACGAGGGCGAGGAGCCGGTTCACGTTCATTGACCTCCGGGGACGTTTGTTCGAAGCGGATTCAAGAATCGCGCCGCGCTTCCGTCTGTCACGTTTCCTCGGCCAGCGGACTCCAACCGGACATGCACGGTACGATGTTCGTCCACCTCCGGAAATTCACTGAAGACGCGTACGGCGCCGCGGCGTGGAATGATGTTCTCTCCGCCGCCGGGCTCGGTCCGCGCGTCTATCTGCCGATCACGTCCTATCCCGATGAAGAGATGGCGGCGATCGTCGGCGCGGCGGCGCAGAAGACGGGGCTCGCGGTTCCCGCGCTGCTCGAGTCGTTCGGCGAGTACGTCGCGCCGCATCTCGTGGCGATGTATCGCCACCTGCTGAAGCCCACGTGGCGCACGCTCGACGTGCTCGAGCACGTGGAGGAGACGGCGCATCGCGCGGTGCGCGTCGAGCAGCCCGGCGCGGCGCCGCCGTACCTCGAGGCCACGCGCACGAGCGCGCACGAGATCACGATCGACTACACGTCCGCGCGGCGGTTGTGTTTCGTGGCGAAGGGAATCATCCGCGGACTCTCGCGGCACTTCGACGAGTCAGTGACGATCACCGAGACGCAGTGCATGCATCGCGGCGGCGAACGATGCGTCCTCCGCGTCGCGGTCGCCTAACTCTCGCCCGCGCGCGGCGTATAGATCGATAACCGGAGGTTTCGATGACGCACGTGTGCCGCAGAACGGTTCTCGCTCTCGCTCTGTCGTTTCTCGCACTCCCCGCGCTCCCGCAGCAACGCGCCGAGGTGATGGTCCTCGGCGTGTATCACATGGACAACCCGGGTCACGACATCTTCAACACGAAGGCGGACGACGTGTTGTCGCCGAAGCGGCAGGCGGAGATGGCGCAGGTGATCGCGGTGCTCAAGGAGTTTCGTCCGACGAAGATCGCGCTCGAAGGCGATGTGTCGAGCGACCGCTTGCCGAAGCGCTACGCGGAGTATGTCGCGGGCAAGCACGAGCTCACGCGCAACGAGATCGAGCAGATCGGCTTCCGTCTCGCGAAAGAGATGGGACACGCGACCGTGTATCCGGTCGACGTCGACGGCGAGTTTCAGTACCTCCGCGTGCAGAACTACGCGAAGGCGAGCGGGCACATGAAAGAGTGGGAGGCGATTGCGGCGGAGGTCGGCGCGATGGTGAAGAAGAGCAACGAGTACCTCGCGTCGCACACGATCCTCGAGATGCTGCTGCACCTCAACTCCGACGCGAAGATCGCGGAGGACGTCGGCTACTACTATCGCGAGGCCGAGTTCGGCGAGGCGTGGGACTGGGCGGGCGCGGACTTTCTGACCGAGTGGTTCCGGCGGAACATGCGCATCTACAGCAACGTCGCGCGCATCACGGAGCCGACGGACCGCGTCCTCGTCCTCTACGGCAGCGGTCACCTCGGCTGGCTGCAACACGACTTCGCCAGCAATCCGCGCATGCGATTGCGCAAGCTCGCGGAGTTCGTGAAGTAGCGTTAGTGAGAGAGCTCGCGGATGGCGGGATCGCTGGCGTGCTTCAGCTCGCGATGCATCGCCTCGTCGTAGCCTTCGACGCAGAGCGAGATCACGCCGCCGAGGTCGGCGACTTCGAAGGGCTTGCGGAGGACGCCGGAGACGATCGAGGGATCGACTTCCTTGAACTTCTGATCCGCGTACGCGGTGATGACGAGCACGACCGGTTTCTGCGGCCCCGCGTGCTGCTTGAGATAGTCGATCACGCCGAAGCCGTCCATGCGAGGCATCATCAAGTCGAGCAGGATGACCGCGTAGTCGTGGCCCTTCAGCTTCTCGACCGCCTCGAGACCGTCGCTCACCGAGTCGACTTCGTAGCCTTCCCGCTTCACGATCGTAGTGACGAGCTGGCGGATCGAGATGTCATCGTCCGCGACGAGAATCCGGCTCGGTTTGGGGCGCTGCTCGCTCATCTGTTTCAGGATATGGGATTGAAAACAATATGCCAGCCGGCGGCTACCGCGCGAGAACGTAAACCCAGCGCGCGCCCCAGTCGTCGCCGTGAGGCACGAGGGCGATCCAGTACCAGGCCGGATGCTGTCCCCCCAGCGTCACCCTCGCGAACATCCCCGCCTCGGACGGAATGACGGGATTCACGATGGGCGCCGAAAACTCGACGAGCATCTCGTCCGAGGGATGCTTGTCGAAAACGTCGAGCGGCCTCCACGCGCAGCGCGAGCCGAATGCGATCGGCAGCGCGCGGTTGATGATCTGCGGCGGAGTCGCAGGACGCCGCACCGCCTTCGGCGAAGAAACACTCGCCTTGAGCGCAGCAATGGACTCATTCGAGACGAGCGGCTGCGTGACACGCACAACCGCGACGTCGCCAGTGGCCAACGCATCCATCTGCAACCGCGCACAAAGCAAATCGGTGACACCGGGCGGAATCAGTTCCCACTGCGGAGCCGCAACGACAGGAGGCGGCGCCGAAGCACAAGAACCCACAAACAACCAGCAACCAAGAACCAGCAACGATTTCAAAACAGCATCCTCAATTGCGGCGCGTGATGCAGCTCGAAGAACGAGCGGATCTCGCTCGCAGGTTTGCGCGACACGAGCTCGCGCGGCGAGTCCTCGTACCAGTCGGCGGGGAAGTAGCGCGTGTAGCTCTCCTGCGTGAAGCGCTTGCAGAGCAGGGCGATGATGCCGACGTCCGTCTCGCTGCGAATCACGCGTCCCGCCGACTGCACGACGCGCGTCATGCCCGGGATCAGATACGCGAACTCGAAGCCCGCGCCGTATTGCTCGTCGTAATACTGCTTGAGCAGCTCCTGCTCGAAGCTCACCTGTGGCAGCGCGGGACCGACGACCATGACGCCCGAGAGCATGTCGCCCTGATAGTCGACGCCTTCCGCGTACATGCCGCCCGACACGGCGAGGATGAGGTTCCCCTTCTTCGGGCGATCGCGGAGGATGTCGAGGATCGCGTTGCGCTCGTAGTCCGTCATGTCCGTGCGCTGCACCATCACGCGCTTCGCGGTCGGCGGCATGCGCTCCGCGACCTCGCGCAAAAACGCGTAGCTCGGAAAGAGCGCGAGGAAGTTGCCGTCGCCGGCGTCGGCGATGTCGGCGATGTTCTCCGCGATGCGCTCGTAGTGATCCGCGCGGCGCTTGTACGTCGTGTCGACTTCCGGGATGACGACGATCTTGCGGTTGTCGCGCGGGAACGGCGAGGGGAGGGAGAGCTCCGCGACGCGCGTGTGGGGAAAGCCGAGGGTGCGGCGGTAGAACTCGAAGGGCTCGAGAGTCGCGGACAGCGCGATCGTCGCGTGCGCGGAGTCGAAGATCTTGCCGAGGAAGCGCGCGGGATCTTTGCAGAAGATCTTGAGCTTGATGCCGTCGTTCGTCTTCTCCACGAGATGCGCGATCTCGTCGCCGTCTTCCGCGAGCAGGTTCGTGAACTTGACGAGGCGGAAGTAGAAGTCGATCAGCGGATCGTCTTCCTCCGCGATGCGGTTCTCGATCTTCCAGCCGATGTATTCGAGGACGAGGCGCTCCCACTCCACGCGCTGCTCCATGAACAGCTCGCGGCTCGGCTCGCACAGCGACTGCTTCGCGTCGTCCTCGAGGATCGACCCGAGCTCGTGAAAGTGCGCGCGCAGCAGCTCGAGCAGCTCTTCCCATCCGTCGAGCCAGCAGTTCCGCGCCATGAGGTGATTGCGGATCTCGTCGAACGACTTCTCGTGCAGCTCGGGCGAGTAGTATCCCCGTCCGCGATCGACGAGGTTGTGCGCCTCGTCGACAACGAGCACGCAGTCGCCGTAGTCGTTCTCCTGCGAATACGCCTTGAGTCCGACGTACGGATCGAAGATGTAGTTGTAGTCGCAGACGATGACGTCGGCCTGCTCGATCAGCTCGAGCGAGACTTCGAAGGGACAGACTTCCGTCGACTTCGACAGCTCGAACGTGATGTCGGGATCGTAGTAGCTCATGCCCGTGACGATGTTCGTCAGGAGGCCGCTCTTCGTCATTTTCTCGGTGTAGCGCGCGGCGAACGGGCAGAAGTCTTCGTGACAGATCATCTCCGAGTGCGCGCACATCTTCTGCTTCGAGCGGATGCGCAGCACGCGAAACGAGCCGTCATTGAGTCGCTTCAGCGCCTCGACCGCCGCGTCCTGCTGCAGCGTCTTCGAGGTGAGAAAGAAGAGCTTCTTGCCGAGCTTCAGCGACTGCCGCACCGCGGGATAGAGCACGGCCATCGTCTTGCCGATGCCCGTGGGCGCGGAGATGAGGAGCGCGTCGCGCTGATACACCGCGCGCGCGACCGCGGAGATCATGTCCTGCTGCCCGGGACGCATCACGTCGAACGGGAACTGCAGCGCGTCGGCGAATGCGCGCTTGGCGACGCGCAGCGCGCTCGCGGTCTCGAGGTCTTCGACGAGCTTGACGAGGCTGGCCTCGAGCGTCGCGCCGATGCGCTCGCGATCGAACTCGGTGTCGATCGTCTTCGCCTCGCCGGAGACGAGGTCGATGAGCACGAGCTGCGGCGCGAACGTGAAGCCGTCGAGGTCGGGCTGGGAGGATAAAAAGTACGCGTAGAGGAGGAGCTGATAGAGGTGGCGCTGGAGCTTCTCAGAGCGATACAGCGCCTCGAGCTCGAGGTCGAAGTGAATGGACTTCACTTCTTCGATCGAGACGCGCTTCGCTTCTTTGTCGATGGAGAGCCCGTCGATGCGACCGGTGACGGTGACGCTCCACCCGCCGACGTTCGTGCGATGCACGACATGCACTTCCGCGCGGTAATGCGGATCCGCGCCCGCGCGCTCCTCCGCGCGACGCGTGTGGATGTCCTGCCCGATCCACATGCGCCGGAACCCATCCCCGCGCTCCACGCCAATGCGGCGGTAGGTGGACTCATAAACGAGATCGCCGACCGCGCAGACGATCTCCCGCTTTTCGTGGTCGACGCGCACGGCTCATTGTCGCGGCAAAGTCTCAAAGTCGCAAAGTCTCAAAGTCTCAAAGAAACCTTTGAGACTTTGCGACTTGAAGACTTTGAGACTGCCTCTACAGTTTCTCGACCACGTCCCCCAGTATGTACGCGTCGTACTCCTGATCGCGGTAAGGAGCGAGGGCGGTGGCGGGGGCGAGCGTTTTGGTGGACAACCGCTCGTACATCTCGCGCACGATTTCTTTCTGGCGCGAGAGGACTTCCTCGCTCAGTTCGCCTTTGAGGGAGAACAGGCGTTGGAAGTCGCCGCGGGGGAGGCGGAGGGGGCGGTT
Source organism: Thermoanaerobaculia bacterium (assembly GCA_035276365.1). Taxonomy (GTDB): domain Bacteria; phylum Acidobacteriota; class Thermoanaerobaculia; order Gp7-AA8; family Gp7-AA8; genus QHVT01. The sequence continues at coordinate 8,173 of DATELS010000260.1, read as the reverse complement.
GACGTCGTCGGAGCGCGGGTCCCATTCGCCGATGAGGACTTCGTCTTCCAAGTCGTTCGAGCTTGCTTTGACGCAGATCACGATCTCGGCCTCGACGACGCGCTCCGTCGTCGTCATATCCAGGCGCGCGTCCCACGTCGTCTCCTGTTGCTGGTGGAACTCCTGGCGGAGGAGCATGACGAAGGAGTCGGTCGTGTCGAGCGGCACGACTTCCTCCGCATCGCCGGCGACGAACGGGACGAGCTCCGCGACCTCCACGTCGTCGAGTCCTTTGAGCGACACCATGCCCAGGAGGCGCGCGCCGACGAGCTCGACGCCGGCGACGTTCGGCGAGAACGCGATGTAATTCGCCCACGCTGTCTTCACGCGCAGGAGCGCCTGTCCCTCGTTCGCGAGCTCCGCCGACAGCTCCTGCAGGAGTCCCATCGACGCCACGATGCCTTCGTTGACGAGGTGCTTGTTGCCGTCGAGGTACGCGTTGAACTCGCGCGCCTGCTGCACCGCATCGACGACTTCGACGCCACGCGCGAGCGGCGCGAAGAACTGCTGCACCTTCGCCGCGTCGTAGCCGTGCGCGACGAGGAAGCCGGCGATCTCCTCGATCTCGCGGTTCGCCTTGCCCGTCGTCAAACGCGACAGCTCGACGATGCCCGGTCCGTAGAACTCCGTCGTGACCTCGCTCGAGTCGAGCGACGTCTTCATCGGCAGCAGCCGGTAGTAACCGTAGTTGAGCGCGATGCGCAGCCCTTTGTTGAAGGCGAAGCCCTTGCGCTTCATGTCCGAGTAGCCGCGCTGGATCTCGATGGCGGCGCGGACGAGGCGCAGCGCGCGGCGGGTCGTGTAGAACGCGCCGTCGCCGAGAAACTTCTCGAACTGGAGGAGGTGACGCTGCGTGATGAGATCGAGCTTGCGCTGGAAGTGCAGCATCTGCCGGTACGACTTCAGCTCTTCCTTCCCGCCCCCGCGGCGAATGTTGCCCAACGTCTCGGAGAAGGCGGAGATGTCGTAGATCATGCCGAAGCGGTGCACCATCGGATCGACGACGCCGGGCCGTCCGAAGTCGATCGGCCGCGTCGAGCGCGAGTACGCCATGCCCGTGCGGCGATCGGCGGAGACGATCTGTCCGTCCGGCAGCGTCGTCATCCAGGTGATGCCGCGCCGCAGTTGATTGAGCACCGCGAACTCGCGCACGCGTTTCGCGATGAGCTGGAACTGCTCGCGATCCTCGCGCGTCACCGCGTTCTGCGCCGCCGGCTGATCGAAGAGATACGCCTGGAAGCGCGCGTCGAGCATGAGCGCGAGCGTGATGCCCTGATCGGGATTCGCGCCGAACAGAGGCAGCGCTGCGCGGAAGCTGCGCTCGCGCTGCAGGAGATCGGTCGCGGTCGTGCGCAGGCGCTCGAAGGAGTCGCGGAAGCCCTGAAAGTCGCGGCGGAGATAGCCGGTGATGAAGCTCTTCAGCTCGCGGAGATCGGGGCCGATGAACTCTTCGCTCAGGATGAGCACATCGTCCTGCAGCAGACGAAAGAACTGCAGTCCACGCTGCTCTTCGCCGTCGAGCAAAGCCGCCGCACGCGCGGCGAGTTGATTCATCTGCTCCCGCGTCTCCGTCACCCAGCGCGCGACGATGCGGTACTTCAGCGTGTCGCCGAGGGCGCGGCCGGCCTGGGTGTCGCGGGCGGAGATGCGGCGGGGGATCGTCGAGAAATGCCGCGCCAGATCGAACGAATGCGCGAGCCAGAAGATCCCGTGATAGTCGCCGACGAGGTTCGACATCAGCGCGTTTTCGGCCATGCGCATCAGTTGATGCACGTAGACGTTGAATGCCGTCTGCGCCTTCTCCTTGTCCGCGGCGCGATTGATCTGCCACGCCACTTCTTCGGCGAGCCAGCGATCGAGCTTCGCCTCCAGCTCCTTCATCGCCGGTGCTTCCGCGACCGGGAAGCCGAACGCGGGAGGGAGCGTCTCGTCGGCGGGGAAGATCTTGTACGGCTGCGGCAGGAGCTGCTCCGGACGCGTGAAGAGATCGCGCAGCGTCCGTTCCAGGTCCATCGGGAGCAGGAACGTCGACGCGTCGGGACGCTGCGCGAGATAGGCGATCAGAGACTTCATGAGAGCGGGACGGTGAGCGGGAAGTATAAACTCAGCATCGAATGCGAATCGCTCCGACTCCCGCCACGTGTCCGCGCTGCAACGGCTCGGGATGGATTCCGCTGCCGGGCGACGCGCTGCGCGTCGAGCCGTGTGGATGTCAGGGCGATCTGCGACGGCAGCAGCGCGCCGCGTCGGCGAGCATTCCGAAGCGCTACGAGCACTGCACGCTCGACACCTTTCGCGAGAAGTCGACGGTGCTCAGGAACGCAAAGACGCGCGTGCAGCAGTTCGTCGACTTGTGGCCGAACACGCCGGATGGCAAAGGCCTCCTGCTCATGGGCGGATGCGGCGTCGGCAAGACGCATCTCGCCGTCGCGGCGCTGCTCGAGATCATTCACAACGGCAAGCCGGGTCGCATGCTCTTCAGCAACTTCCAGGATTTGATTCAAGAGATCCAGGCGTCGTTCGGCGACGATCACGCGCCGAGCAAGTCCGAGCTGTTGCATCCGCTGCTCGAGGCCGACTTGCTCGTGCTCGACGAATTGGGATCGCAGAAGCCGACGACGTTCGTGCAGGACATCCTCTATTACGTAATCAACTCGCGCTACAACTCCGAGCGGACGACCATCTTCACGACGAACTACTACGACCGCGCCGGCGAGGCGAAGGAAGAGACGCTGGAGCAGCGCATCGGCACGCGGCTGCGGAGCCGGCTCGCGGAGATGGCGGACCGCATCGAGTTCACGGGCGCGACGGACCATCGGCGGAACACGTTGTGATCGCGCAGAAACGCGACATCATCGACACGCTGCGCCGCGGTCTCGACAACGCGATCGCCAACTGGCCCGCGACTCTCCTCCGCCTCGGCGAGAAAGTCGTCTTCGGCGCCCTCGTCATCGCCTCCGCGATTCTCGTGCTCGTGCCGATCGCGATCTCGATCGGACTGCACGTGCCCGAGACGCAGGACGACTGGGTCGACTTGATGCGCAAGTTCGTCGAAGGCTGGACGCTGCTCCTCTGGATCCTCCTCGGCGTCAGCGTGCTGCTCTTCGTCTTCGTCGCGGTGCATGCGTTCGTCGAGGCGGGATGCGCGCGCATTGCAGTAGATGGCGATCGCGCGGCCGGCGCGAGTGTGCAAGGACCGCGCACGCGCTATCGCGTCTTCACGATGCAGCGCTGGCTCGCGGGCGCGGTGGAGGGGTGGTGGCCCGTCTTCTGGATCTACAACCTCGCCTGGGGTGTGGCCGCGCTGCTGCTGCTCATCCCGCTCATTCCGACCGCCGTGCTGGTGCTCGTCTTCCGCGATAGTCAGGCGGGCGTCATCGCCACCGGCTGCGGCGGACTCGTGATCACGTTTCTCTTCTTCCTCGTCCTGGCCATCGCCGCGGCGCTGTGGACGAATCGCGCCATCGCGGAGTGGGCGGCGCGCCGCGGCACGGCGCGCGAGGCGCTGCGCTTCGCGTGGAGCGCGCTCAAGCTCGACTTCGCGCGGCACGTCCTCATCGCCGTCGCCATCTTCGTCGTGGCCATGGCCGGGTCGTCGTTCTTCTCGAGCTTCGGCGCGGCCGCGACGATCGGCCACACGATCAGTCAGACCGCCATCGTCAACTTCGTGATGATGCCGATGCGTCTCGCCGGATGGGTGCTCAGCTCCGCGTTCGGAGCGGCGGTGGCGTCGTGGTACCTCGCGTCGTACGCGGCGCTGGCGGTGGAGGGGAAGCCCTGAGCTACGACGCGTTCTTTTCGCGCGACGCGCAGGCGTTTCGCCCCTCCGCCATTCGCGCGTTCGCGAAGCTGATCAACGATCCGAACATCATCTCCTTCGCCGGCGGCGTGCCGAATCCGGAGACGTTTCCCGCGGAGCGCGTCGCGGCAATCGCGGAGCGCGTGATCCGCGAGCGCAGCGCGATCGCGCTGCAGTACGGGCCGACGCGCGGCATCGCGCGCTTGTGCGCGTCGATCGCGGAGCTCTCGAAGTCGCGAGGCATCGAGTGCACCGCGGACGACGTGCTGACGACCACCGGGTCGCAGCAGGCGCTCGATCTCATCGCGCACACGCTGCTCGATCCGGGCGACGTCGTGGCCGTGGAGCTGCCGACGTACATCGGCGGCTCGTCGTCGTTCTTCGCGCGCAGCGCGCAGCTCGCGGGCGTGGCGCAGGACGACGAGGGCATCGTGCCGGAGTCGCTGCGCGAAGTCGCATCGCGAACGCGCATCAAGCTGCTGTACACGATCCCGAATTTTCAGAATCCATCCGGACGGCTGATGACGCAGGCGCGCCGCGCGGAGGTGCTCGCGATCGCGGAGGAGCACGACTTCCTCGTCATCGAGGACGATCCGTACGGCGAGCTCGTGTACGTGAAGGGCGCGGACACGCTGGCGATGAAGTCGCGCGACACCTCGGGCCGCGTTTTGTACCTGGGCTCGTTCTCGAAAGTGCTCGCGCCGGGGCTGCGCGTCGGCTGGATCGTCGCGCCGCGGCCGCTGCTCGAGCGGCTGGAGATCGCGAAGCAGGCCGCGGACTTGTGCTCGGGCATGCTCGATCAGTCGATCGTCGACGAGTTCATCGCGCACGGCGAGCTCGCGCCGCAGATCGAGCGCGTGCGCGCGTTTTATCGCGGCAAGCGCGCGGTGTTGATCGAAGAGCTAGAGCGCCACTTCACGGGACGCGCGCGCTGGACGTCCGCGGACGGCGGCCTGTTCACGTTCGTGACGCTGAACGACAACGTCGACACGAGCGCGCGCGTCACTGACGCGGTGGCGAACGGCGTGGCGTACATCCCCGGACGCCCGTTCTTCGTCGACGGGACGGGTGCGAACACGATGAGGCTCACTTTCGCGAAAGAGAGCGATGAGCGGATTCGTGAAGGGGTGGCGCGGCTCAGCTCCGTCTTCGCCGACCGAACGATGAACGATGAACGATGAACGATGGCGGATTGCGTTCATCGTTCATCGTTCCTCGTTCATCGTTTATCCTTCGTTCACCACATCTCGGAGGAACCCCAACCTTGGATAGTCATCGCGGCGGCTGGATTGAGATCATTGCCGGAGGGATGTTCTCCGGAAAGTCGGAGGAGTTGATTCGGCGGCTGCGGCGCGCCGTGATCGCGCGGCAGCGCGTGCAGGTGTTCAAGCCCATCCTCGACGACCGGTTTGCCACGGACGAAGTCGTGTCGCGCGACGATCGCCGCCTCAAGGCGCACGCCGTCGCGACGAGCAGCGAGCTGCTCGCGCGCGTCGAGATCGGCGTGCAGGTCGTGGGCATCGACGAAATTCAGTTCTTCGATCCGGGCATCGTCGACGTGTGCATGCAACTCGCAGATGCGGGCATCCGCGTCGTCGCTGCGGGACTCGATCAGGACTACATGCGCCGCCCGTTCGGACCCATGCCCGCGTTGCTCGCGGTGGCGGAGGAAGTGGCGAAGATGCACGCGATCTGCGTGCGCTGCCGCGGCGCCGCGCACTACTCGCAGCGCGTGTCGGGCGGAAACACGCAGGTCGAAGTCGGCGACTCCTCGTACGAGGCGCGCTGCCGCACGTGCTACGAGCCGTACCGCGCGCAGGCGGAAGAGGTGCCCGCGGTGCAGCTCACGATCCCGCAACCCGTCGCCGGAAACGCGTGAGGCGATTCGCGGCGGGCGCATTCCTCCTCTTTCTCCTCTCGCTGCAGTGCCGGCGCGCGGAGAGCATCGAGCGCGATCCGCTCGATGCGGAGGCGGAGGAGGCGCTCGTCGCGTACCTGCGCATCGACACGACGAATCCTCCCGGCAACGAGACCGCCGGCGCGACGTTCCTGCGCGACCTGCTCGTGAAGAACGGCATCGACGCGAAGCTCGTCGGCGACGATCCGAAACGGCAGGGCGTGTACGCGCGACTCGTCTCGGGCTCGAACGAGAAGGCGCTGCTGCTCCTCAGCCACATCGACGTCGTTCCCGCGGACGTCGCGCGCTGGCGCAATCCGCCGTTCTCCGGCAAGCGCGAAGGCGGCTACATCTGGGGCCGCGGCGCGCTCGACTGCAAGTCGCTCACGATCGCGGAGCTGATGTCGCTCATCGATCTGAAGCGCCGCGGCGCGAAGCTGCGGCGCGACGTCGTCTTCCTCGCCGTACCCGACGAAGAGCTCGGAGGTCTGCGCGGCGCGAAGAAGCTGCTCGATGAACACGCGGAGTTGTTCACGAACGTCGGCTTCGTCTTGAACGAAGGCGGCTCGAATGAGACCGCGGTCGATCGCGTGCTCTTCTGGGGCATTGAGGTCGATCAGAAGATTCCGCTGTGGCTGCGCGTGACGAGCGACGCGGAAGGCGGCCACGGCGCGGCGCCGGTGGCGGGCGGTGGCGCGACGGCGAAGCTGATCCGCGCGCTCAGCGCGATTGATGCGATCCAGACTCCGTATCGATTGACGGAGAGCGTCGCCCGCACTTCCGCGATTGCCGCCGACGCGCGCAAAGACGGACGCGGCGCGAAGCTGCGCCTCCTGCGCGAGCCGCTCGACGTCGTCGCGATCGAGCGCGACCTTCCGCCCGGCTATCGCTCGCTGCTGCGCGACACGATCGCCATCACGCATCTCGCCGCGGGCAGCGCGGTGAACGTGATTCCGTCGCGCGCGGTGGCGGATGTCGACATCCGGCTGCTCCCCGGATCGAAGCCGGATGAGATGCTCGCGCGCGTTCGCGAGGCGGTCGGCAAGAACGCGAGCGTTGACGTGCTGCTGACGAGCGAGCCCGTGCCGGAGTGTCCCGCCAACACGGAGCTCTTCGCCACGCTCGCCCGCGCGATGCACGATGCCTCGCCCGGCTCCGCCGTCGCGCCGATCGTCGGCGCGGGGACGACGGACAGCCGCTTCTTCCGCGCGCGCGGCATCGTCGCGTACGGCATCGCCCCGTTCAAGGTGAACTACTACGACGCCGACACCGTGCACGCGGACGACGAGCGCATCCGCGCTCGCTTCTTCACCGAGGGGGCGAGGCTTACGCGGACGGTGGTGGCGCGATTTTCCACGAACGATGAACGATGAACGATGAACGGATGAAGGCTGAGCCCTTGCTGTCGCCTCCGTCGGCGTCATCGTTCATCGTTCATCGTTCATCGTTCTTCCCGCTCGCGCTTCTCCTGATTCTCGCGACAACCCTCTTCCTCGCGCCGCTCGCGAAGCAGGAAGTCTTCACGCTGCGCGATCATCTCGACTACTTCCAACCGCTCCGCTTCTTCACCGCCGAAGAACTCTGCGCCGGACGACTTCCGCTGTGGAATCCGTACAACGCGTCGGGCGAGCCGTGGCTCGCGAATCCGCAGACCGGCGTCTTCTATCCGCCGGCGTGGCTTTTTCTCGTGCTGCCGTTTCCCACGGCGTACATGCTCTACCTTCTCTTTCATCTCGCACTCGTCGGCTGCGGCGCGTATCTCCTCTTCACGCGATTCGCGTCGAGCGGTGCGGCGCTCGTCGGCGCGGCGGCGCTGATGTTCGGCGGTCCCGTGCTCTCACTGCTCGACGTCTCGAACAACCTCGCCACGTTCGCGTGGATCCCGCTCGTGCTCTGGTGCGCATCGGCGGGCGCGTGGCGTCGCGGCGGCGCGGCGCTCGCGCTTGCGTTTCTCGCGGGTGAGCCGTTCTTCGCCGCGCTCGCGGCGCTGCTCTACGTCCTCGTGCGCCTCAAGCGCGACATCCTCGGCACCGCCGCGATCGCGTTCGGCATCTCCGCGGTGCAACTCCTGCCGTTTCTCGCCATCGTGCGCGTCAGCGATCGCGCGGCGGGCACGGACAGCGCCGCGATCCTGCGCGACTCGATGACCGCGCGCGACTGGCTCCGTCTCGTCTCTCCCGTGCAGCTCGCGGCGGGACAAACCTTTCTCCCCACCGTCTACATCGGACTCGCCGTCACCGCCCTCGCCCTCCTCGGACTCACGCGCGCGCGCCGCATGATCGGCTGGCTCGCGCTGCTCGCGTTCGCGATCGTCATCGCCACCGGTCCCGCGTTTCTCGCGCACCTGCCGCTGACGCTCTTCCGCTATCCCGCGCGACTCGTGCCCTTCGCCGCGCTCGCGATCGCCGCGCTCGCGGTGGCGGGCTGGGATCGCGTGC
>DATELS010000259.1:0-9698 GCA_035276365.1 Thermoanaerobaculia bacterium | reverse complement strand
CATGACGTCCGGCTGCGCGGCGACGTGTTGTCCCGACGACGACTTGCTGGCCCACAAACGAATGACCGCGCCGAGCTGCTCGAGCGAAACGGGCTTCGGCAGATAGTCGTTCATGCCCGCCGCGAGACACTTCTCGCGCTCGCCCGGCAGCGCGTGCGCGGTGATGGCGATGATCGGAATGCGCGCGCGCGCGCCGTCCATCTGCCGCACGCGGCGCGCGGCCTCGTAGCCGTCCATGTCCGGCATCTGGCAGTCCATGAGCACGATGTCGAATGCGTTCTCGCGAATCGCGTCGAGCGCTTCGACGCCTGTCGTCGCGACGACGGCATCGTGTCCGAGTCGATTGAGCTGGCCGAGGGCTACGAGCTGGTTGACGCTGTTGTCTTCGACGACGAGCACACGCGCGCGCGACGGCGTGGCCGGCTTCTGCGCCGCGGGCTCCTGTGACACCGCGGCCTCGCCGGAGAGCAAACGCGACATCGCGTCCGCGAGCTGCGTGCGGCGAATCGGCTTCGTGAGGAACGCATCTATGCCCGCGTTCGTGAACGCCTCGATGTCATGCCGGCGACGTCCGAAGTTCGTGAGCAGCAGGAGACGCGTGTTCTTCAGTTGCTCATGCGCGCGGATCGTGCGCGCGAAGCCGAGGCCATCGTCGTCGGGCAGCTGCATGTCGAAGACGATGACGTCGTACGCGTCGCGCGTCGCGCGCGTGAACGCCTCGGCCGCCGTGGTCACTTCGTCGACGCGGATGCGCGTGACCGCGAGGTGCCGCACGATGAGCAGCCGATGCGCGTCGTTCGGATCGACGAGCAGCGCGCGATAGCGCGAGAGATTCCACTGCGGCTGCGGCTCGTCCGCGACCGCGGTCTGCTTCTGCAGCGGCAGCTCGAACCAGAACGTCGAGCCTTCGCTCTCGACGCTGATCACGCCGATCTCGCCGCTCATCGCCTCGACGAGCTGCTTCGACACCGCGAGCCCGAGGCCGCTGCCGCCGTACTTGCGCGTCGTCGAGCCGTCGGCTTGCGTGAACGGCGTGAAGAGCCGCGGCTGCGCGGCGGCGGGAATGCCGATGCCGGTGTCGGTGACGAGAAACCGCACCGTGACGTGCGTCTCCTTCACCTCGGGCTGCATGACCGTGAGCGCGACTTCGCCGCGATCGGTGAACTTGACCGCGTTGCCGACGAGGTTCAGCAGCACCTGGCGGATGCGATGCGAGTCGCCGTGCAGCGCGCGCACGACGTCGGGCGCGATCTGCGAGCGGAACTTGATGCGCTTCGCGGCGGCGCGCGCGGCGAATTGTTCGAGCACGCTCTCGACGAGATCGTCGAGGTCGAAGTCGATCGGCGCGATCGGCAGCTTGCCCGCCTCGATGCGCGAGAGATCGAGCACGTCGTTGACGATCGTCAGCAGACTCTCGCCGCTGGAGCGGATCACGTCCGCGTACTCGCGCTGCTCCGGCGTGAGCGGCGTGCCGACGAGCAGGCCGGTCATGCCGAGGACGCCGTTGAGCGGCGTGCGCAGCTCGTGGCTGACGTTCGCGAGGAACTCCGACTTCGCGCGCACGGATTGCAGCGCGGCGTCGCGCGCGCGCGCGAGCTCTTCCTCGACGCCTTTGCGCTGCGTGATGTCGCGCGCGATGGCCTCGTAGCCGAGGACGCGATCGCCGTCCGACACGGTGAGGACGTTCTGTCCCATCCAGATGCGCGCGCCGCTCTTCGTGATCATCGGGAACTCGAAGTACGTGCTCGCCTCGCGCGTGCGGAATTGATGGAGGTAGAAGTGCGTCGCGCTCTCGCGGTAGTCGGGATCGATCAGCTCGACGAAGTGGCGTCCGATGAGCTCGTGCTCTTCGTAGCCGGTGATGCGCTCCGACGCCGGATTCACGTATGTGAACGTGCCGCGATAGTCGGTGCGATAGATGATCTCGTTCGCGTGCTCGATGATGTGCCGGTAGCTCTTGCGCTCCTCGCTCATGTCGCGCAGCGTGCAGAAGACGTGCGGCGGCGCGAGCGTGGCGGTGACTTCGACCGCGACGTCGACGCCGTCGCGGCGGAGGAGGACGTCGCGCGCGACGACGCGCTCTTCGCCCGCGAATGCGCGCACATGCGGCAACCGCTCGCCCGGATACCGCTCTTCGGTCGGATCGACGCGCACGTCGGCTTCGGCGAATCCGCCGTCGCCGAGGAGCTCGCGCGCGGCGGCGTTCATCCACTCGGCCGAGCCGTCCGCGCGTACGAGCGCGAAGCCGAGAGGGAGCTCTTCGAGCCAGTCGAAAACGGCGGGACGTGCGGAGTCGGACATGCTGTGCCTATGCGGACGCGTCCCGCAGCCACGTACCCGTCGTCGACTCGTCGGCGAGGCGCACGCAGTTGCGGCCGGAGTGTTTCGCCGCGTACAGCGCGCGGTCGGCGCTGGCGACGAGACTCTCCGGATTGAGATCGGAGGTCGGGACGAGCGCGGCGGCGCCGCAGCTCGCGGTCACACGGCGATCCTTCACGGTGCCGTATGGAATGCCGAGGCGCTCGATGCCTTCGCGCAGAACGTCGGCGACGCGCACGGCGCCGTCCGCATCGACGCCCGGAAGAAGGATCGCGAACTCTTCGCCGCCATAACGCGCGACGACTTCGCCGCTGCGGCGGATCGTCTCGGCGAGGAACGCGCCGACGCGGCGCAGGCAGTCGTCGCCCGCGGGATGTCCGCGTCGATCGTTGAGCTCTTTGAAGTGATCGAGGTCGAGGAGCACGAGCGCGAGCGGCTGTTCGTGACGGCGTCCGCGATTCCACTCATCGATGAGCGCGCGCTCGAACGAGCGGCGGTTCGCGATGCCGGTGAGATCGTCTTCGAGCGACAGCGCCTCGAGCTGCGCATTCGCGTCTTCGAGGAGCTTGACGGTGTTCTCCAACTCGACCGTTCGTTCTGCAACCGTCTCGCGCAACTTCACGGCCTGCCGATGCAACGCGTTCGTGCGCAACTGAATGACGCCGAGGAGCAACGCGAGGAACGCGAGAGCCCACAGCGCGTGCGCCCACGGCGTGCGATACCACGGCGGCGCGACGGTGAACGACCAATGCGTCTCGGGACTCGGCGTCATCGCCGGTCCGCGCGCGCGCAGCCGGAAGACGTAGTGTGACGCCTCGAGCGTCGTGTAGTCGATGAACGGCTCGGTGCTCCACTCGCTCCACCGCGCGTCGATCGGATCGAGCCGGTATTGATACGAGACGCCGGGACGATACGACACCGGCGCGAACTCGATGCGCATGCGTCCGAAGTCGTGTGGCAGCGACGCGCCGCTCGTCAGCGCGCGGTTCTCGCCCGCGATGACGCGGCGAATGAGCGGCGCGGGCTGCGGCGCGACCGTCTCCGCCGCGGCATTCGGGTCGTAGCGGAAGAGACCTTTGTCCGCCGCGAACCAGACGACGTCGCCGTGCACGCGCACGTTCTGAATGTCGGCCGCGGTGACGGAGACCAGCGGATGACCTTCTTTCGCGTACGTGCCGTCCGCGAGGCGCGCGAACATCAGCGGCGGCGTGGAGTTGATCCAGATGTTGCCCTGCGGATCGGCGGCGGCGACGAAGAAGCCGCGCGGCGCGCGGATGTGACCGAGGAGGTGATCGGGGACGAGCTTGCCGGAGCGGTCGACTTCGAGGATCGCGCCGCGCGCGTCGACGAGCACGACGCGGTCGCCGAGGCGCGCGACGTTCATCTCGCCGCGGCCGTACTTCGCGACGCGCGGCTTCGCGCTGCGCGGCGCGTCGACGCGCACGATGCCGTCGAACACCGTGCCGCCCCACACCGCGCCGTTTTGCTCCGCTACGGAGGAGATGTACTCCGGCACGCCGGGGATCAGTCCCTCGTACGTCCACTTGCCATTCGCGCGGCGCATGCTCGAGATGCCGGCGCGCGACGCGAGCCACACGCGATTCGGATCGCTCGGCGAGCGCACGACGTCGTAGATCTCGACTTCCTGATCGATCACGTGCGTGATTGCGCCGGCGCGGCTCATCGAGTACACGCCCTTCGTCGTGCCGATCAGCATCTCGTCGTCGAACGGCAGGACGCGCCACGGCGAGTCTTTGACGTCGATGAGCGTCGCGTTGCCGTTCTCTTCGATGCGATGCAGACCGTGCGACGTGACGGCGTAGAGCTTGCCGTCGAAGCGCGCGACGTCGCCCGCGCTCCCGCGCAGCCCGTGACGCACGTCGAAGACGGTGACCGGCGACGCGAGGTCGATGCGGACGAGCGGTCCTTCCATCGCCAGCCACAGCGAGCCGTCGCGATCGACGAGCGCGCGGTTCAAGATCGAGTCGGGGAGTCCCGCGTCTTCGCCGATGAACTGTTCGATCTCGCCGTTCGCGGACAGGATCATCAAGCCGTTCTGCCGCGTGGCGATGACGAAGCGGCCATCGCGAAGTGCAACACCGGCGGAGACGGTCTTGCCTTTCAGCCACGCGCCCGCGGCGGGCGCGAATGGTTTCGATGTGCCTTGATCAATGGTGAACAGCCCCTGATCGCGCACGGCGGCGATCATCGTGCCGCCCGCGCCGCGCAACACGAGTTGCACGCGACCGCTCAGTCCCGCGGGCTGCGTCCGGAAGGTCGCGGGATCGAAGGTGTGCAGTCCGTTCGTGCCGCGCAGATAGATCGTGCCGCCGTCGACGTAGCAGTCGCGCGGACCGTTCTCGCGATCGAACTCGGGACCGACGCGGACTTTCGTTCCGTCCCACAGCAGCAGCGTTTTCTCGGCGACGAAGAGGAAGCCGGCGGACGTCGAGCAGACGTTCCGCACATCGCCGAACTCGCGCTTCGCCGCGGGCACGAGCGGCAGGAGCGAGTGAAACTCGAACGCGCCCGATGCGCCGCGCGCGACGGAGCCGAAGTCGTTGACGAGTCCGATGACGACGCGTCCATTCGCATCCGTCGCAATCGACAACGGCGCCTGCTCCTCGGGCAGCGACTGCAGGCTCCACCACGCGCCGTCATACGTCAGCAGTCCGTGGAGATTGCCGAAGTAGAGGAGGCCGCGCGAGTCCTGCGCGACGGCGAAGGTCTGCGGTCCCGCCTTGTGCACTTCGGCGGGATAGACGGTCAGGAGCGGAAGCCCGCGCTCCGCCGCCGCGATTCGCATCGCGAACAACGCGCACCAGAGCCACGGCAAAGCCGCGCTGCGCAACCTGCATCGCGTGGTGGAAGCGGACATCGTGGGGACCCGGATGACATTAGCATAACTGTGCTCAATGTCCCGCGTACCAGTCGTATCCGCGCTCGCCCCAGAAGTCGGGCGGACGGACGGCGGTGTAGCGGATCGTCCCGATCCGCTTGATGTTTTTGATCCCGTACTTCACCGGAATCGCGAGGCGCAGCGGCGCTCCGTGGAGCACGGGCAGCGGCTGACCATTAATCTCGTACGCGAGGAGCGTCTGCGGATGCATCGCGCTCTCGAGATCGAGTCCGACGTAGTAGCCGCGGTCTGGCGTCTCGAGCGCGACGTATTTCGGATCGTGCTGCGGCGGGTACTTCGTCATGAGGTCGACGAGGCGCGCGCCGGTCCACTGCACGATGATCGACCAGCCCTCGATGCACCGCAGCTCGGTGACCATCGTCTCGCGCGGCAGCGCCTTGATGTCGTCGAGCGTGAGCGACACCGGCGACGCCGCGCCTTCGATGCGCAGCCGCCACGCGTTGAGATCGATCGGCGCGGTCAGTCCGATGCGTCCGTTGATGCGCGCGCGCGTGACGTCCGATGCGCGGAACGTCGGGCTCAGTCGCGCGCGGCTGAAGTACGCGCGCGCGAGCGACTCGTTCGTCTCGAGCATGCGGCGCAGCGGCCATTCCAGTCCGTCAATGCGCGGGCGCGTGCGCAGCCACTTCCACGCCGCCGCCGCGGCGAGCGCGCCGGCGCCGAGGGAGAGGAAGCCGCGGCGGGTACGCCGGGTCAGTTCGTCGCTCATTCCGCCACCTCGTAGCCGATCACCATCGCGCGGAAGTTGTTCCAGCCCGCGCGGATCACCTGCGCGACATGCACGAGGAAGAACACGCAATAGCCGACCGTCAGCCAGAAGTGCACGAGTCGCGCGCCGGCGTAGCCGCCGAAGAGCATCGTCAGCCACGCGAACTGCACGGGCTTGTAGATCGCGAGTCCGGTGAGCAGCGAGAAGAGTCCCATGATGACCACGCCGGTGTACGCGAGTCGCTGCGCGCCGTTGAACTTCACGCGCGGCAGCGGCTCCTTGCGGATGCGCAGGTCGTGCAGCAGCACGTTCCACGCGTCGCGCAGCGTGTGACGATTCGGCAGGAGCTCGCGCCACTCGCCGGAGATGATGGTGTAGAGCACGTACAACACACCATTCACGCCGAAGAGCCACATGAAGAAGAAATGCAACGCCATCCCTTCAGCGAGGCGGTTGTTGATGTGCATCGCCCGCCACGCCGATTGCGGCAGGTTCAAGTATTTCGGATAGGCCCAGTAGATGAGGATTCCGCTCCACACCATCGCGGCGAGGAGCGGGAAGTTGAGCCAGTGAAACCAGCGGATCGCCAGCGGATGCTTTTTCTCGAGGCGTGTCATGCAGCCTTTCGATGCCGCGGGCGCGGCGCTGGTTTCATGGGCCGTGTCGCGGGCCTTGCAGGATCTGCTGCGCGATACTGGCGATGAACGACACGAACCGGTGGATCACCCACAAGACGGGGATCGCTCGTCGGACGGACACCTCGTCGAGGCCGATGAATTGTTTTCCTACTGCTCCGCGGAACACGATCTCCGTCGACGTGCCGGTTGGGACGAAGAAAAAACTCCCGGTCACCCATTTGTCGCCGGGACCAGGGAGATCGTTCAGGACCGACTCGACGCCGAGGAGTTCGCGTGTCGCGGCGTCGACGGCCCAGCCGTGCACGAGGACTGGGCCGCCATAACGCGAGTCTCCGTTCGTGCCGACGCGGAAAGTGACGCCGAGGCGGCGCCCGGGAACGGTGACAATCGTCTGGAGCACGCCGCCGAAGAGGCGCTCTTCCCACACGAGGTTGCCGTTCGGACCGAGGGTGCCGCCGTCTTTGTAGCCAGTCAGGTCCAGGAAACGCGTGCCCGTCGGCGTCGCCACCCCGCGCTGGTTCTGGTTGTCCAGCCACGCAACGATTTCGCCGTCGGCGCTCTTGCCGCTTCCGGCCAACACGACCCACGGACCGATCGTGTCGCCGGCCTTCAGCGCGACGATGAACGGGTCATGCAGCGTCGGTCGGCCTAAGAACCCCCCCTCGAAGCCTCCGTTGTGGATCAGTTGGCCGCCGATCTGCAACCAAGCCATCGATCCCTCCTCGTCACTTCACGAATGCCGTAAAGTCCGTCGTCCCCTGCATCGCACCGAACGCGCTCTGGTACGTCTTCGTCGCGCCCTTCTGCATGTCCTGAATCGTCAGTTCCACGCGCAGCGGCGTCGCCGATCCGAACAGCACCGCGATCGTCGGCTGCCCCTGTCCGTTCGTGTTCCCCTGATCGAGGATCTTCACCATCATCTCGATGTTGCTCTCGCTGTTGAAGTAGAAGAACGCCGTCTCGAAGCTCGGGTTCGCGAAGCCGGTGACCGACTTCACGTTCGCGTTGCTGTCTGCGGGGTTGTTGTCGAAGCCGCCGCGATAGCGCACGGTGACCTTGAACCGGTTGTTGAGCATGCACGCCGTCGTCGCGTTCGGCGTGCACGTCGCGCTCGGCGTCGCGTCGATGTAGTTGCTGATCGCCGGATATGTCGTCGAGAACGCGCCGTCGAGCGTGAGGTTCGTCGCGTCGCAGCCCGCAGACGGATCGACCGGACCGCACGAACCGAAGAGCTGCCCGACGACATAGCCGCCCGCGAGAATCACCGGCGAGCCGGAGCTGCCGCCGTACACGCCGCCCGTCGCCTGCGTCGAGTAGATGTACGGTCCGCGCGGACGTGCGCTGCACGTGAGGCTCGTCAGCGAGATGAGCGTCGTCGAGAAGCGCTGCGGCGCGGGATCGGTGAACGCGTCGGGGAACGGATGCGACACGCGGTAGAGCGTCGTGCCCGCGGTGATGATCGAGGTGCGTGCGTCCCAGCCGAGGAAGGCGCGGCCGGCGGGAACGCTATTGAGGCGGACGAACGTGAAGTCGCTCGCGCTGCCTGTCCCGAGCAGCGTCGACCCGTTCGAGCGCGCCGACGCGCTCATGGGCGGGAACAGGCCGCCGCAGCTCGACGTGCGGTAATCCCAGAACGCCTCGAGCGTGGTCGCCACGGTCTGCGTCGAGAAGCAGTGATTCGCGGTGAGGAGATACGGGATGAACGTCGCGGAGTCGGAGTCGTTGATGAGACCACCGGTGCACACGAAGCCGCTGCCGCCTTTGACGTAGTAGAGGTCCGCGACCGCGCGCCGATAGAGATCGATGACGTCGAGCGTCGCGCTCGAGACGCACGTGGCGTCGACGAGACACGTCGGCGCATCGTTCGGCTCGACGCGCGTGCTTCCCACGAGCTCGAGAACGTCCGCGACGTCGAACGCCGCGCCCGCGCTGCCCGCGGGCAGCTCCATCTCGAGATACGCGAGATCGCCCGCGACGCTCGGCGTGTACAGCTCGCCCGCGTTGTCGATGAGCTCCGGTCCGAACGCGATCGCGTCATTGTCCCGTCCATAAACCCAGAAGGTTGTGCCGGGAGGCACCGCGACATTGCGGAGATGCACGCGCATGCGATACGCACCTTCGACGCGAATGCTGCCGCTCCACACATTCGTGCCGCGCTCGGACGTGGCGACGATGCCGCCGGCCGCGCTCTGCGTTCGTGCTTCACCCGGAGCGATGCGCACGTGAATGACGTCGCCGATCGCGCGCGTGAATCCGTTCTTCGCGGGGAAGCGTCCCTGCGCGTTCCAATCCCGAATCGCATCCAACTCCTCGGCCGCATCGATCGCGGCCGGAGCGAGCGTCGCGAGCGGCTCGATGCCCGCGCGATCGGCGAGGTGCGGAGCCGCGGCCTGGGCGCGAAGTCCGATGGCGTCGCGCGCGAACGCGGGCTCGACCCGATCGGTCGCGAACGCTGCGGTCACGGCGAAAACTGCGACAACTGCACACACGATGCGGTAGCGCATGGAATGCCTCCTGAATTGGACGAGTCACTAAGCTAACGCGGAAAGCAGAGAATTGCCACTGATGAACACACTTCCCTCGCGCCGTTTGGGTTCTCTCACCGTCTCTTCCATCGGGCTCGGCTGCATGGGCATGAGCCAGTCGTACGGTCCCGCGGACGAAGGCGAGTCGATCGCCACCATCCATCGCGCGATCGACCTCGGCGTCACGTTCTTCGACACGGCCGAGGTCTACGGTCCATTTCACAACGAAGAACTCCTCGGCCGCGCGCTCGCCGGAAAGCGCGAGCAGGTCGTGATCGCGACGAAGTTCGGCTTCCGCATCGAAGACGGGAAGATGACCGGAGTCACGAGTCAGCCGGACAGCATCCGCCGCGCGGTCGAAGGATCACTGCGGCGACTTCGCGTCGAGACGATCGATCTTCTCTATCAACATCGCGTCGATCCGGAAGTGCCGATCGAAGATGTGGTCGGCGTGATGGCGGACCTCGTCCGCGCGGGCAAAGTCCGCTTCCTCGGACTCTCCGAAGCGGGCGAGCAGACGATCCGCCGCGCGCACGCGGTGCATCCGATCACGGCGCTGCAGAGCGAGTACTCGCTGTGGGAGCGCA